>NZ_JAKFZM010000041.1:0-36811 GCF_021654205.1 Leisingera sp. MMG026
GGTGATATTCAGGAGCCGGGCGTTCAGCTCTTGCCCCGCCGCAACCACCTCAACGCTGTAGGCATCCAGGCGGAAGGTGTAAGGCGCGCCGCCGGTTTCCAGCCATTCGGCCAGATCAACATGGAAGCCCAGAACGGACAGCGCCGTTTTGACAGAGGCGACAGTGCCTTTGCGGCGGTGCATCGCAAGCGAGTGTTTGAGGACCCGGCGCTTGGCCGCCTCATCCCAGGCGGGGTCCCACACATCAACAGAGAACGCCCAGGCCAGCCAGCCCAGCAGTTCGCCGGGGCACAGGTCGGGGTCCATCAGGGTGGCGACGGGCGAAAGATCCGGTTTGGTCTTGCGGATGACCTGTTCCAGGGCAGCTTCAAAGCTGCTGCGGTTGGGCGGGAGAATGGATGGGAAATCAAGCACTGCCATTCCCCTCAATCAAAGTGATATCTTCGGACGGGCAATAGGCGGCCTGGCTTGGGCCGACCTCGATGTCGGCGGCAGGGCTGTGGAGCTGGACCCGGTCCACCCCTTCCACATAAAGCGCCGCATAAATGGCGCCGACCGCAATGTCCTGGCCAAGGTGATGCTGGCGGTCAACATAGGCCTGCAGGTTCGCAGCCGCTGTCTGCAGAACTGCGCCCCGGTCGGGGCCGGTTTTCAGAATCAAAGTGGCGCTGACCTGATAGGGAAGAATACTGGCGCTGCGGATACGCGGCCGGTCTGTCAGCGGGCGGATTTCCTCGCCGTTTAAGGTGGTTTCAACGGCGCTTAAAACCTCTTCAGAAGCCATGCCGTCTCCCGCCTGGTCCAAAACCGTAACAGCCACATCGCCGGGCAGCGGATCAGCAAGACCGGCATCATCCGCGACGGTCAGAACAATGGCGCCAGCGGGAAGCTGGGCCGCCAGTTCAGGGGACAGATCCAGCCGTTCAAACCGGGGTGCTGCTGCGGACACATCCTTGATGCTGCCAGCCGCCGTCAGCGCCCAGTAGATATAAGCGCCGCGCGGCCCGGCGGTGCTGCGGCCTTCCATGGAAAGCTGGATGCGGTGGCGGAAGGCGTCGTCGCTTTCCTTGATTTCAGGAATTGGCGGCGACACGCTGTCGTCAGCCTCCTGAACAACCAGGCGGCCGACGCCCCAGAAGGCGCCCAGGCCATCCAGCGCGCCGCCGGTGGACAAGGCCAGAAGCAAGCCGCGCGCGTCGTCGTTGAATTCCAGCCGGTCCAGCATCCGGTAATAGGCAAAGACCCGGATCAGCTTTGTGACCGGCTCGCTTTCGAGCTGCAGGAACGGGGCCAGCTCCGGCATCAGCGCGGCGGCTTCGGCTTTCATCTCTTCAAACAGCGGCTCAAAGCCAACCGTCCGGATGATTTCCGGCGGCGGCAGCTTGCTGTGGTCAATGGAAGTGAAGCCGCTCATGCGCCCGCGCCTCCGGTGGTGACGGCGGGCAGGTCGATGGTGTTGCCGCCGGTGTCGATCAGCTCCAGCTCCGCGTAGCCCGGCCGGGCGTCAATAACCTGAACCCGGCCCAGGCTGATGCGCGGTTCCCAGAGGGCCAGCGCCTCGGCTGTGGCCTGATAGACGTCAATGAGGGTTTCGCCGTTCAAGGGCTGGTCGATCACGTCAGGCAAGTCGGACCCGTAGTCACGCAGCATGACCAGCGTGCCTTTGGGGGTCGTCAGGATATCAAGGATCGACTGCGCAAGATGCGCGCCGTCCTCGAGCCGCCGCCCGGTATGCCTGTCCATGCCGCTCATTTCTTGGCGGCACCCGCTTTAGCGGCCGCAGGTTTGGCAAGGGCGCTGGCCAGAATGACGTTTTCGTACTTCGCCTGCTCCTTGGTCAGGGAAACCGGTGCGCCTCTGGGCCGCCATTGGCCGGCGGTCCAGCCGTCGGCGGTGGTGACGTAGTCTTCTTTCTTCGGGGTCTTGTCTTCGGCTTTTGCCATTTTCAGTCTCCTGCAAAAACGTTGGATGATCCGGTCGCGGCATGGCCGCAGGATGCGGCGTCGCCCGCCCGGCAAACGGGAATGCCCCCGGCAAACACAGTGCCGCTTCCCTGGGCCATCACCGGCCCGCCATGAACACCGAACCCATGCGGGGCGACGGCAGCGCTGATCACTGCAACCGGGGTGCCGTTGACGGCAACGGTTGGGACCAGAACGCCGGTAATGGTTCCGCCCGCGCTGTCCTGAGAAGTCCGGGAGACGCCGGGCATCAGTTGAGCCTCACATTTGCGCCCTGAAGGATCAGGTCGCCGGTTGCGTGGATGGTGATGTTGCCGCCTGCGAATTCGATGTATGACCCGCCCGCAAAGCTCAGCCGGAAGGTATCGGCGGCGCCGTGCGGCGGGTTGGTGCCGGTCGGGATGGCGCCGAGAATGACGGCCTGGGCCAGATCTCCGGACGGTGCGCCGACCATGACCCATTCGCCGATCTGCAGCGGCCACCAGGAATGGTTTTCTGCGGCGCGCTGCGCCATCCAGGGAATGAGCTGGGTTTCCAGCTCGCCGCCGAAATCAACGCGGGCCTTGCCGCTGGCGGCATCCACCTCAATCACCTTTCCGGTCAGCAGGGTGTTTTCAATGCGGCGGTCGGCTTCGGCAGCTTGCTTACTCATCGCCGCCCCCGATCTGCTCATATTGCGCTAGGTGGTCTTCGCCGATGTACGGCGCCTGGCCGGCATAAAGCTCGACGCCCAGGGTCTGCAGAGCGGGCTGGTGGAAGCTGATCGGCTGGTGCCAGGTCAAAGCCCAAAGGGATACGCCCTTGGACTTCACCTTGGTGGAAACCAGGCAATGCACCTCGGCGTCCCGCGCATCGCCCAGCCCGTTCAGGCCCCAGCGCTGGCCGGGAATAAGGGTCATGAGAACCTGGCAGATGTTGGCCGCGCGCACGTCACGGGGTTTGCCCAGGCCGTCGCGGGTCACAACATAGGCAGCCATTTTCAGCATGAAGGTCGCCGGGGACGCCGCGAAGGTCTTGTCCTGTTTTGCGCCCAGGATCGAGATTTTCACGGCCGGGGACGGCAACCCGTCTTTCTTCAGCTCTTCCAGGGAATATTTTCCCTCGTGCGGCTCGCATTCGCGCAGCTCAGGCAGCAGGGTTTTCACCTGGCCGCAGATGGTCTGGGGCAGCGTGGCCAGCAGTTCGTCAGGCGTGGTCATGATAGTGGTCCTATCGCTTTGCTACTTGAGGACGTCATTGCATCAGATCCTCAAGCCGGGTGGTGACCAGGTCGTGCAGGTCCAGCTCGTCCTCGGCCGACACGCCCAGATAGGGACGGGCGGGCACGCCGCTGCCGGTTTCATCCCCGCCGAAATGCTGGTGGGCGGCATAGACCAGGTTGGACCCGACATGCGCCTCGGTGCCGGTGGAATAGCTGGCGATGCTGTCGCGCAAATCGCCCTCTTCGATCAGCAGCGAATGCACATCGTGATTGCGGGTGTCGTCATAGCTTTCCGACCAGGGCGCCCAGTCGGCACCATCCGGCGCGGTCTTGGTGTCAAACCGGCGGCGGGTGGAGCTTTCCAGGATGGCGCCCGCGTCGTCTGCCAGCTCGGCCATCTGGAAGCCTTCCAGGCGGCTGAGCTTGGCAATGGTCTGGGTGAGGCCTTCGGTTGTGAGGGTTGCCGTTACGCCTGCCATTCTGAGCGTCCTATCACTGCGCTACTTGAGGACATTTGCTCAAAGCCCCCGCATTTTTTCGCGGGTGAATTCGCGTTCCGGACCGCCCGCAAAAACCGGGCGCGGCCGGGCAGGCGGAACCGGCTCGCCGCCTTCTTCAGCGGCGGCCTGGCCGATGTTCAAGGTGGCGGTGCCGCGTGCAATGTCCTTGAGGTGCTTGACCGTGTCGTCATAGCGGTTGCGGTGTTCTTCCGAGAGCACGTCGCGGGACAGCGCCAGGCGGTAAAGCGCGATATCAACGCAGAACTGCACCAGCAGATCCGGGGTTTCGGGCAGCGGCAGCGGAAAGCGCACGCCCAGGTAGCTGTCGATCTCGCCAGAGGCCAGTTTCAGCGCTCGGGTGATTGCGTCCGCATCGGGCACGCCATCGCCGTCCCGGTCGGCCACATAAAGGGCGTCCAGAGAATAGAGCGCAACAATGTCGTCTTGTGTGGCGTAGGCCATGAACGCACCCGTGGTCTGAAGTGAAGATCGTGAATTTCGCCGGGGCCTTCGGGCTATCCATGTGCAGCGCCCCGGTGCCGCAGTGGATCAATGCCCGCCGGATTTCCCGGTTACCCGGCCGCCGGAGCGGTAAAGCCCCCGCCGGTCAGGTTGTCCCAGACGGCGTCGCGCTCGGCCGTGCTGATCTTGCCCAGCTCATCGCCTACGAGACTTTTCAGCGCGTCCAGCTTCGGCTTTCCGTCTTTCTGGAAGTCCTCGGCCGTCAGGGTCTTGATTGCCTCGGCGATGGTTTCCGCCCGCTCTTCCACGGCTTGTTCGTCATCCGGCCCGGCGTCTGTCACGCGCAGCAGCGGTTCGTTTTTCAGCCGCTCCAAATCGGCCTCGGTGAAATCGGAAACCTGGGCGACGGTGCCGGTCTTGGTGAAGTGCCGGCCGCAGCGCCAGAAGCCGCCCGCCCGGACTGATGCAATCTTGATCTTCTTGCTCATCGTTCAGTCTTTCGGTTGTGGGATTGGGTGCGGGGGCGGGAGTTGAACCCGCGGCCTCCAGCTTATGAGACTGGCGAGCTACCTCTGCTCTACCCCGCGCTGGATGACTTAGGCGGCCCAGTCGCTGTCGAGCACTTCGACGGCGTTGTAGTTCGAGTTCGAAGCGCCGCCTTCACCCAGCATGACTTTGACCGTCTTGTTCGCCTGGGACCGCAGCTTCGGTCCGACAACCAGGAGGCTGGGCTTGATGCCAAGCGGCCGGCCATTCATGTCCTTCAGCGAGCGCATCTGTTCGATGGCTGCATCCAGGCCGTCACCATCCAGGGCCGCGTTCGATGCATAGGCCATCTGCCAGAGACCAAAACCGACGTTTGAGCGCGCGTCCGCCCCGTACAGGAATTCCTTGTTGTGGAAGACGTGGTCGGAGGTCTTCGGGTCAACATGGGCGATGAATTCAGGCTTCTTGCGTTCCTGATAAACCATCGGCTTCAGCGGCCGGGTCACGTCCAGCAGATACCACCAGGGATTACCGGCGGCACCGGATGCATCAACGTTCGACGCCACGGTGTCCCCGCCGTTTTCGTCATAAGACGGGTGGTCGGTGTCAAAGAAATACTGACCGTCAAAGCAGGTCTCGGTGGTGCCCTTTGCCAGCAAGCCGAAGGTCAGATCGTCGGGCTGCTGTCCGGCGCTGTGGCCCATCTCCTGAAACAGCGGCGCATAGATGCCGAGGTTGTCGTCCTCGATGTCGTTGCGGTCAACGCCGACCGTAGCCTCGAAATCCTTGTTGGTGATGGAATAGCCGTGGGCTTCCATATCCTTGATGACGCGGGCGCCAACCCATTCCCGCATTTTGGGGAATTTCCCGAGCCAGCCGTAGGTCTCGGATTTTGACGTGGACTGAATGACGGTTGCGACCTTGGTGAAGTCGGCTTCCGGGCGGATCGCGGAATAGGCGTCCTGAAAGTTCTTTTTGAAACCCACCTGAAGGGCGGTAAGCGATGCTGCGGTGACCATCATGACGGGTTACTCCTTCGCCTTTGCTTCGGCGAAATCGGCCTCGCTCATGCCCAGGGCACGGCAAGCCGCCATTTCGTCGTCCGAAAGCGCAGTGGTTGTCTTGGCGGGGTCTTTGGCGTCCAGGCCGGATTTTCCGGCGATGACGGGGCTTGCGTCAATCAACTGGCTGAAGCGTTCCAGTCCGCCTTTTTCGCGGCAAGCGGCGGTGTGGTAGTCGCGGCTGGCCGGAGCGATTTTGCCCGCTTCGACTGCGGCATCCACAGCGGCCGTGATCGCCTCTTCCTGGCGGGTGCTGTCCGCTTTCTCGAAAGTGCGGATACGGTTTTGCGCCAGGTCGAAATCGGCTTTCGGCACAAACTTGGCAGGGTCGGGGCTTTCGGCGCGGTTGCGGGCCTGGGCCTCGTCCGACTTGAGCTTGTTGATCGCGGTCAGAACATCGCTGTCCGACGCGCCTTCCTTCAAGCCCAACGCCTCCAGGGCGTCTTTGTCCATTTTACGTTCCTCCTGTTCACCTTCACGGTTCAGAGCGGTGAGTTGAAAATTCGGCTGATTGGTCAGACCCACAGAAACCATCCGGCTCACTTCCCCGGTGGAGCGGCTGAAATTGAAGACAGGGCTGGAATAGCGGTAGGCGCGGGAGGCCACGGCATCCCGGCCGCTGTCCAGCCAATCCACCTTTGCCCACAGCGCATTGTTGCGGGCTTCCAGGTCGGTCACCCAGCCCACGGCAGGCGCGGGTTCACCCTTGGCGCCTTTTTCCTGGGTGGAATGCTCAAAATCGACGGGCAGCTCGGCGCCGTCTTCGCGGAATGCCTGAACCACGGCTTCCGGGTCCTGCATTTTCCACTTGCGGCCGTCGCGGCCTTCAAGCTCCGGACCCGCCGGGGTGAGCTGCATCCATTCCGGGGCGGTGGCCCCTTCGGAGTTCAGCGCTAGAGCGAGAGTTTGAATGGAATTGGTCTGTGTCATGCCCCGACAATGCAATGGCCGGGTCGTGCAATCATGCCCGTCAATTGTCGGGGGCAATCACGCTCGCATTAGTGTGCCGGAAAAGGGGGGCGAAAAACGGCCCCTACAGCGCCTTTTCCCTCAAAACGCTACCGTGGGCCGGAAATTTCCACAAGAGCCGCTGTGACCCCTTTAACCCCCCTTTAAAAATGATCCTCGCATGGCGGGGGCGGTGCGATTGACGGCCCGATGCGCGAATTCCCGGCAACAGTTGAAATTTTCAGCCCAAAGGCCTATTTCTGGTCTGCGCTTGAGCCATTCGCTCGACCGGACCATTCTTCTGGAATGGGATCGACAAGGGGTTGCGACCTTGCAAGCGCAGATCACTTTCCCGCCGCTGCCGATTTCAACAGCCGTTCCGCATAGCGGCGCACTGGTCTGTAGAATGTGCTGAGGTAAATCTCGCGCCCGTCCTGGGTCGCCTTGAATGCAGCCAGCCAATATTCCCCGTCGATTTCTTCCAGGACCGAGAGGCTCTTTGGGTTATCCCGCTGCACGACGGTTCCCCGGTTCAGCACACGTTCCAAATCGGCAAACCGCTCAATCACCGCCTCGGGGTGTTTCTGCCGCCCTTTGCCTGCATTGTAGTCGGAATAGCTGACAACGCGGGTGCGGGCGCTGATGGCGTCGGCCAGTTCCTGCGGCAGCACCGCAACCGTCGCGGACCCCGTCGCGGAGCCGTCATGGATACGCCGGACACGCCAGCTTGTGGCCGTGTCGCGGGCGGCGGCATGGGCGATGGCCGGGTCGGCGCCGTCCAGCTTGCCTTGCAGAAACTCCGCCATCCTGCGCTGGCGAAACTGGCCGGGATTGCTTTCCCAGCCCGGATCTATGCCCGAGGGGATGGTTTTGATTTCGCCGGTCCGGGTGTTGAACACCTCCCGCATCGGGGTTTCCGGGCTTTCGCCGATGCCGATTTCACCCGCTTCGCGCCGGGTGATCTGGCGCACATGGCATTTGCAGCCCCAGCCGTTCGGCGGATACCAAGTCTGCCAGAACGGATCGTCAACCGGCAGGACCAGCCCGTTCTTGGCCTCATGGGTCAGGCGGTGCCGTTGGCTGGGGCCGAGCAGATAGACCAGGTAGGGCAGGGCGCGCTTGCTGCGCTGGATGCGGTCCCATTGGCCGGCGGCGCGGGCAGAGCGCAGATTGGCGCGGTAAATGGTTTTCAGGCGGCGGGGGGAGCCAAGCCGCACCTTGCGCACTTCGCCGGTTATGGGATCGACCTGCTCCTTCACGCCCCACCAACCCATGCGGCGCAGGCGCGGCTCCAAGTTCTTCTGGAACTGCTCAAATGGCACGCCGTCGTCTATGGCTTTCTGCAGCTCGTCCCGGATCGTTTGAAGCACATCAACCTGCATGGCCTTGGCAACAGTGAAGCTGACAGCGTGCTCCTGCGGCTCCACATCTTCAAAGCTGAAGCTCGGCTGCAGGCTCTTGTTGCGGAAGAAATCCGAGACTTCGGGCGGCGCGCCGGGATTGAAGCTGTATCCCGGCTTGTCGCTGAATTCAGGCATCACCCGCATCCCCCAGGGCGCGGGCCTTCACGGCGGATTTGACCAGGCTGTCCACCAGCGGTTTGACGTCCATTTTCGGGAAAGCATCGGCCAGGCTTTCCAGCGCCTCCTCGTAGCTGGTGGCGGTTTCCAGGACTTCAATCACCGGCCCCAGCATCGGCCCCATGATATCTTCCCAGTCACCAGCCAGCTCGCCTTCCAGATCGTCCAGAGGCTTGTACGGGTCAGGGGAAGCCTTCGGCGCCGCAAGCGGGAGTTCCGCACGGTTCTTGGCTGTCTCCTGTCTTGTTTCAGGCTTCGGCTTTGCCGCACCCAGGATTTCGTCTTCTTTGTCCGGCTCGCTGTATCCGAGTTTGGAACGCGCCTCGGACTGTTTGATCCTCATGCCCCGGTCCACCATTTCGGCGGTGTGGCGCATGATCATGTCAATGTCTTCAGCCTCTTCAATGATGATTTTCAGCTTCGGATAGCGCGGCTGCACCCCGTAATTCAGATCAACATAGGGTTTGACCAGGTCACGCATCAGCGTCTTTGTCACTGACCGCGCATCGGCCTTGGCGACATCGTGGCGCACCTCATTATGCACCTCCGCCTGCGCCATGGACGAGCCGTTGTCCGTGCTCATGGTCTGGCCCAGCACCGCTTTGGAGGTCTGCTCATCGGTCCAGCGCGCCAGGTTCTCAAAGACCTTGTCGCCGCTCGCTGCCTGCGACCCGCCTTCAAAATCGATCCGCATGTTTTCCGGGAGAACGGCGGCGGCATCAGTGCCGATGTTGGCCACAGCCCGGAACAGGGTTTCGACGTCTTCTTTGGTGGCGCTGGGGCCATAGCGGCCGAGGCGCAGCGGCAGGCCGTAGGTTTCTATGAAAGCCACCCAATCCTTGACGGTGTAGCTCTTGCAGATCCAGCCGAAGGCGACCAGGCGCGCCAGGCCGCCCCGGATCGGAAGACCGGATTTCAGTTTGGCCTTGTGGGAAATCCATTTGAACGGCTCAAGCGCGACGCCGTCGACCAGGTTGTCTTCATCCAGCAAGCGGACTTCCTGGCCGGTGTCGCGGTCAAAAGTGAAAAAGCGCGGATCCCGGTGAATGAACTGTTCAATCCACCAGCTTTTCTTGCTGCGGCCCCAGTCCAGCTCTACCTGCGAAAAGCCTTTACCCAGGGCATCCAGTATATCTTCCACCAGGTCTGAAAAGCCGTCATGGCCCGCAATGTTCTCCTGTAGGTCCTGGGCAATCTTCTTGTCCTGGGCGCTGTCTGAAGCCGGTTCGACAACTGGCTCGACGCCGGAAATTGCACGCTTGCGGATGCCAAGCACGGACCCGTAGTGCTGGTCCCGTTCCTCCATTTCTTCTGCAAGCACCAGGTAGTCATGAATGTTGCCTTCCGCCGCTGACATAAGCACCGACGCCAGGCGCGACGGCGTCATGCCTGAAGCAACAGTCGGCGCCCAGGCATTGCGGATTGAGGTCAGGCCAGGCTCTGCCGCGCGTTCTGTGAGCTGTTGAGAACGGACCGGCCGCTCCAGGTGATCCAGCAACTGGTAAGCCATTACCAAGCTCCCTTTCTGGCCCGAAAGCCTGCAGTGATGTTGACTGGCCGCTGCACGTCCTGGCCACCGCCGGGCGGCACCGGACGGTAGGAGTAGGGCTGATAGTCGGTTTCGGCGGCTTTGGAGGCCATGGCGGCAGCCCAGAAGCGGTCGGCGTGCCCATCGGTGTCAGTGTCGGCCACCAGGCGGCGAAGTCCTGTGGGACCGGTGACCGACTTGATGGAATGCAGATCGGCGCGCAGGCGCGGGTCGCCTTCAGGCAGCAGTTTGTTGCGGTCCTGCAGCCGCTCTTTCAGGCTGGTTGCCAGATCCAGCTTGGCGGCAGAGGTGAACAGGATGCCTTCCACCCGGTCTTCGCCGTGGTTGCGCTTGGCGTCCTCAACCGGCTTTTCGCCCATGCCGGTCTGGTCCATGCAGCAGCGGGCCACCCGGTAGCGGCGGAACACATCTGCCAGCAGCTCGTCCTGGCGGGCAAAGCTGATCCGCTTTTCTGCGATGATTTCGCGGGTGATCAACTGACCGTCGACCAGCTCGTCTACCCAGATCACAAACAGGTCGTTCCGGGCCGCGATATCAACGCCGACGTAGCAAAGCCCGCCGGTATAAAGCGCAGAGTTGCCCGCGCGCGGATCTTCGCAGGACGAAATCAGGTCATAATCCAGCCAGGCGCTGGCGCCGTCCAGCCACTTCAGCTCGTATTCCTGCGCCCAGGCGTCCTCGTCGCCCATGCCGGCGCGCAGCTCGTCAACATCACGCGGGCAGCCTTGGGCCACAGCGTCATAGATATCGACGTGATGGCGTGACCAGGTGCTGTCCTCCCCGGTCATCAGCTCGTAAAACTTGTTTCCCTTGCCATTGGGCGTCGAGATTACCCGGAGTTTCTGGCCGCCTTTTGAGATCACCGGGAAAAGGGCTGACCAGATGGCGCGGCTGTTCTGGTGAAAAGCGAATTCATCCAGCACCACATTGGCGGAGAAGCCGCGCGCGGTGTCCGGATTGGCGGGCAGGGCGGTGACCCTGCTGCCGCCCGGAAACTTGACCTCAAGGGCCTTGTAGACTGCATCGGCGCCCTTGGGCTGGGGCGCCCGGAATTCGCTTTCCGAGTACTCAGGCCTGCCGCCTTTCAGCAGGGTGTTAAAGGCGGCATAAAACGCCTTTGTAATCGGCTTGATGGCCTCGTCCATCGCCTCGGCTGCCTGCCGCTCGCCACGTGACAGGATCACCCAGCGCGCCTTGCGGCCTTCGATCTCGGCCATGATGCAATCGTCCACCAGCTCGCCGCAGGTGGTGAAGGTCTTGCCGGTCTGGCGGCTGAACATGCCGATCTTGAAACGGCTGTCATCCTGAAGCCAGCGCTTCTGATACGGGTAGAAGTTGATAACGGGGCTAGTCATCAGGCAAAGCCCAGGACTTCGCGGGCAGCGGCAGCGGCCTCGGCTTTCGCATCCCCTTTGGCAACCGCCTCATCCAGCTTGCGCGCCATCTCATTGCGCACCGACTGGGCGATTTCATCGCGCAGCGAGGTGCTGCGGATCAGGTTGTTCAAGGCCGTGGTCAGGTCTTTCATGCCGCGCGGATCAGGCAGGTTTTTCGGGTCCGCCATAGCCATCTGCAGCCGCCATTGAATGGTGGTGAGCTGCTGGAACAGCGCGGACGTGACGTCCACCTCATCTTTCAGGCTGGCTTCCTCCAAGAAGGTCCGGATTTCGTCCTGGGCCTGCTCTTGCGCCTTGGCGTACTGCTGGAATTCCTGCCCCCAAGCATGAATGGCAGACTTGCCGATGCGGAGTTCCAGGCCTTCGTCTTCCAGCCGGAAGTTAAGGGCGTCTGCCAGCTCTTCATAACCGGAAAAGCCGCGGTCCTTCAGCTCCTCCTGAAGCCAGCGGCGCAGCTCGGACGGCAGCAGGTCGATCTTGCGGGGCGGGGGCACTGATTATGCCCCCGGCCGGGGACGCTGGACGCCCGGATTGCGGGCTTTTCCCAGGGCCACATCAACGCCCCGGCTGGTGGCCGTGGCCACGCGGAACGAGCCGTTGTCTTTATAGGTGACGAGACCTTGCTCTTGCAGCCAGTCGAGTTCGCCCATGATCTGGTCGCGGCTGGTGGTTACACCATAGTCATTGCAGACGTGTTCCATGATCGACGCGTTCGACGTGTATTCCGGGCTGTCAGCCAGGAATTTCAGGATGGTGAGGCGGCGGTGTTGGGAAAGGGTTTCAGCGTAGCTCATTTGTTGTTCCCTGAAAGTAGATAGTCCTCAAGCCGGGTCTGCACGTTGGCAAAGCGTTTCAGGACGTCGCCCTGTGCGGTCATATGCACCCCGATTGCCTTCAGCTCACCGGATACATCGCTCATGGCGAGTTCCAGGCGGTGCATGTCCTCTTTGCCCGGCATGGCATCGACGGTTTGTTTCAGCGCCTGAATTTGCAGGTCATGTTCGTCCATTCGTTTTGAACCGACTGCAAAGCGCGCGTCGTTGCCTTTCGAGCGGTTGGCAAAGAAGGCGTAGACAATTGCGCCGATGGACAGAACAAAACTGCCCAGCTTTAGCGCTGTATCCAGATCCAGCGTCACTTGCCGCCACCCTCCCGCCAGGCAGACACGGCCGGGTTCGCTGACGGCTCGGCTGCGCTTTCAGCAAGGGCGGTGTCAGTGCCGGTATCTGCGGCGCCGGGACTGTCATGGCGCAAGGCCCGGATACGGCTGATACCTTCCAGGACCTGCGGCACCATCGCCGTGCTGTCGGCAAGCGCCTTGCGGAAGTCCTGGGCTTTCACCTGAAAGCGGCCGCCAAAATAAAATGCCACAATCGTGCCCGCCAGCCACCAAAGCGGATCCGGCACCAGGGCCAGGCCCTGCATCCGTTCTGCAAACCACAGCGGGTCAAACATGGCCGATGCAAACAGCGCCAAAGTGGCCACAACCATCAGCGGGCGGGGCAGGCGGTTCAGCCCGTCCATAAAGCGGTCAAAACAACCTTGCCGGGCCGCCTGAAACTCCGCCGCATACTGCCCCAGGGCAGCCTGCGCATAATCGGCTCGCCGCTGTGCGCCAGCTTCTGAGTTCTCCCGGAATACCCCGGCTGTCTCAGCAATCACATTGCGGCCGCCGCCGAAAATCCATTTCAAAAATTGCATTGTGCTATCTCCCCAGCCGCAGCCAAACCTGATCCATCAAAAGCGAAAACCGCCAATCAAAAGGCGCAATCACTGCCATGCCGCGACCCGCTGCCGGAACTCCGCATCGCTCATGTGAAAACGCGGACTGACGAACTCTTCCGCCCGCTTGATCCACCCGCCTTTGCCGCCTGCGCGGGTGCGGGCGTATTTGCGGGACGCAGGGCGGCGGTCTGCCAGGCGGAAGTAATAGTTGCGCCGGGCGATGCCGTAAGCGTCCGCCAGATAGTCCCCGGCATTGGCCCAGGCCCGCATTGCGGATTGTGCCGTCTGGGGACCAAGCGCGCCGTCAACGGTGACAGGCTCCTGAAACTCGGCCAGCAGCCGCTGCAGGATCTTCACTGCGTTGCCGCCCGCATTGACGTACATGTCAAAAACAGTGGCCTGCAGCGCGTCCGGCAGCAGGTTGATCCGGGGTTTGTGGAAATAGTGCTGGATGAAGATACCGACGGCCTGGGCGCGGGTGAGCTGGCGCACATCAGCCGTGTCCACATCGCCGTCGCGGTCCAGGTCCAGCCCCAGGCGGCGCATCGTGTGGATGGTCACGCCGAAGTTCGTGGCCCCGCCCGGATCGTCCGGATCGTTCACATAGCCGCCTTCGCGCGCGACAATGTCTTCGGCAATTTGCTGAACTGATTTCATGGCCAGGTCCCGTCTGTTTGAGACGAAACTAAGCGCTGGCCGCTGCCATGGCCGCCCCGGCAAGTGTCGGGGGCAACAGGGTTTTAGAGGAAAAGATCGCGCTGCATAGGCTGATCAGGGTCCCGCAAGGATGCGGCTACACGTTCCACAGTACGCTGGGTCACGTCAACCTTGGCGGCTATGTCGGAATGGCTCATGCCCTGGTCCAGCAGCATTGCAATGCGCTGGCGGCGGCCGGTCTGCCCGCCGAAACTGCCGGCAGGCACCGGCAATTCCCCATGCCCCAGAAGTTTGGACAGAAGGCAGGCATTTTCCCAGCCGACCAGTTTTGCCAGGGCCGTCTCGGAATCGGGGTTCTTGGGAATGTAAACGCGCCTTCCGCCCTTTGCCTCTGCCAGGCGCACTGCCACTTCCACGCTGATTTCATCAGCGATGTAAGCCAGCACGCCGGGAAGATATGGGCGGAATTCATGGGGCATTCTAGCGCTGATGCTCTTCCCAGGCGAAGTCGATATCCGCCCGCTTGCCCCAGCTTTTCAGGGCCTGAATAACCTGGTCGATCTGATCATGCTGGCGCAGCATATCCACGTCGGCGGGAACCGATTGCCAGGTGTTTTCAAACCGGGCACGGATGAACTTGTTCAGGCCCTTGCGGCTGGGGTCGCGCAACTCCCCGGCAGCGCCCAGCTCCCGCCACAGAACATGCACCAGGCGCAGATCCGCGCGGGGCGCCAATTTGTGCTTTTTGCCGCCGCTGCTGGCCTTGAAGCCATCCGATTTAAGGCGCCTTAAAACGCTGTTCAGTTCTGCCTCATTCATGTCTTTCATGGAGGCTTTGCCGGTGACGGCAAGCTGCAGATCGCGGCGGCCGTCACTGTCCAGGCCCAGCTCGCGGCAGCCGACGTGGATCTTCTGCTGAAGCGCGCGGGTCATCAGGAACCCTCGCTCAGCGCGGCCGCAACCGGGTGGCTTGCAGCTTCGTCGGCTTTCATGCGCTGCAGTGCTTCGTCCATTTCTTCGCGCACAATGGCGTCAAAGCGTTCGGGGGAAATGCGGGAGACCTCCGCCCCCTGTTTCAGCAGCGCCACCGCGCTTCCCAGCACACGATTGGCCCAGCGTTTTTTCTGCGCATAAACGCGGAAGCTGCGCCGGGCTGCATCGCGGATTTCGTCTTCGGTCATTGCCATGTCTCGGGTCCAATTCTTCAGGATTGGTCTTCGGTTTCAGCGGCGGCCGGGGGCATCAGCCAGTGGATTTCAAAGCCATCTGCTTCCATGTCACGGGCCTGATCCATCGGCAGCTCACAGCTCCATGTGCTTTCGCCCGCCTTCTGGTGAACGGCTGCGGCGATGGGCGGCTGGGAAACATCGGCGTATTTTGCGGGTGTCTGGGGGCCGAATTCGGGCATAACTGTCTCCTGATCTGCATTTGGGGAACTTGGCGGGAGTGGGACGGGCCTAGGCTTTGGCCAGGTCGATGGCGATGTACTGCCAGGGGGCATCAACGCTCATGCGGCGGTAGCAGCGCGTATAAGACGCCGTGCCGACAACCCGCATCGCCATACGGATGGCTTTCATGGCCTGCTGCCAGCGCTCGTCGGCGATATCCTGGCGCAGCAGCATGAAAATCTCAGAGCGGTTGATTTGCCCCGTTTTGTCGGTGTTGAACGCGCGGGTTACGATGGAGCGGAGTTCCGGGCCTGCGTCAGCGGCCCACTCATTCAGGCATTCGTCCAGCAGTTGCTTTGCAATCTGAAGTTCGGGCCCGAAGTCGATCCGGTCAGCGACTGAAACCGTGACCTTATACAGGCTGTCATGGGACAGCAGGGTCATATTGCCTTTTTTGCCGCCAAGCTTGGCGCCGTATTCCTGCGCCAGAAGTTCTTCCAGAGCGAGAATGTCCTTATTGGTGTGGGCTTTGAAGCGCGCAATTTGCTCCTGCAGCGGCAAGGCGTAGCTGACGATCTTGCGGACGGTTTCATCCATCAGCAGATCTTGAGCGTTTATCGTCTCAATCGGGTCCAAACCGCCTTTGGCGTTGGCCATATAAGTGTTGCCATTGGCGACAACCCGGCCATCAGGAATAGGGGCGGGACTGAACTGGCTGGTGCGGGGTGTTTCGGGGGTCGGTTCGGTCATAAGTGCAGGCTTTCAGTGAGGGCGGGGAAGTCAGGCGCCTGTCGGGTCCAGGCGGTCGGCAATGCGGCGAAGGAAAATCCCAAGCCGGGTTTTGAAGGAAAGCCGCGCTTTCATTCTTCTGTTTCCTTGTTGAACTTGGAGCAGGCGCGGCAGGCGCGTATCATCCGGACCCGGAACGGGCTGGAATGTGTCCATTTTTCCGCACGGCGGCGGTGGGCCAGGCAGGCCGCACTGGGGATCTCGGTTTTCAGGGCCGGGCAAAGGACCGGGGCACTCATGAAGACGTCTCGCACAGCAGCCTCAATCCGGCTCAAGTTGCCGCCGTAACGATTCCGGTAGGCCTGGCTGACAACTGCGGCGCTGAGGCCGAGCTTACCGGCGACCGAATTCTGCGAAGACTGGTCGCATTCCCGGATCAGGACTTCCACCCAATCCGGCAGAACGTCACCCCAGCCATCCTTGGCAAGTATCAAGCGGTCGCTCATCACAGCCGCCCTCCCGGTGCATAGACAATCTTGTCGTCGTTGGTGTCGATGATGACGGTCATGCTGCGTTTCTGCGGCGGCAGCGGGCCGGTGTTCTTCATCAGGAACAGCGGTGTGTCAGCCATCAGGTTCCGGGTGCGGGCGGCAGTACGAAGATAACCGGCGCGGCGCAAAATCCGGCAGTATTCCACTATGAACCGCTGAGGAATATCCGGACGGGCCGGGGCCAGCGCGGCAAAGATATCAACCGGCCTGAACCGTTTCTGGTGGCGGATTGCAGTCCAGACGGCGCCTTCTTTGGTGCCGCGCTTGCCTTTGGCGTCTTCGCGGGCCTCTTCCGGCGACTTCACCGAGAAGAACACCTTGCCCTTGCTGCGGCCCCAAACCCGCATCACGCCGGTCTGCTTCAGGCGGCTGAGAAACCGCGTCCGGATGGTTTCCGATGCGCAGATGGTTTCAACATCCGCGTTGGTGAAGTAAGGCCGCTCGGAAATGTATTTCCAGATCTGCTGTTCTTCCAGGCTGCGCGGTTCAGCCGACGGAAGCTCAATATCCGCACCGGTCTCGCGCATCTTGTTCAGCAGCTGGTCCAGGCGGTTGCGGGACCAGGCTGTGTCCAACTCATGCCCGTTTGCCGCCGCCATAATTTCCTTGGCTTCCTCAACGCCCCACACGGTGAAGAACTTGGTGGTGCCTTCATTGCCGCATTCGGTGACAACGCCCTGGCGCTGCAAGGCGCGCAGGTAATTCTGCCGGGTCCAATCGCCTGCCTCGCAGTAGGTGGCAACGTCATGGTGGGTAAACCGCAGTCGGGTCTGGATGAACTCCAGGATCTCTTTTTCGGCGGCGTTGCGGGTGGCGATTTGGCTCATTTCAGCCCCCTGCGCGGGCTGGGCGCATCCTTGCGGCGGAATTCAATACCGCCCCAGTCCTGCAGCGTCATGCTGGTCTGACCGAGTTTGTTTGCCTCGCCTTTGACCTGGGCAAGATCAGTCACCATGCGCCGCACGTTGCCGGTGTTGCGGTCCAGAATGGCGTCCAGCAGATCCTCAGAAACGTCTACGCCTTCAGCATAAACGCTTGCCAGCAGGCCAGCGTCTTTCAGGGTGGCCGGCTGCGCGGCGACCCAGGACATAACCCGGCTGTCAATGAGTTCATATTTCCGGAGCATCTGCGGGAATTCTTCCATGCCAATCATGACAACCGGCGTGTCCGAGCCGTCATGCAAATCCCGGATCAGCTCAATCACGCCGCGCCGGAAGGCATAATCCGCTTCATCGACAATCAGCGTGCGGCCATCCAGCGCCAGTTCTTCGCAGGCCTGCAGAACCATATCAGGTACCACCCGCTTGGGCGCCACGCCCAGCTCGTTCAGCAGCCGTTCCAAAAAGGTCTTTTTGGTCCAATCGCCCTGCATGGAAATGTGGATGACGTCAAAGGCAGAGGCGCAGAAGATGGCGCCAAAAGTCTTGCCGTAGCCGGGGTAGCCGTAAAACACCCCCAAACCTGGCATTCCAAAGGTCCGGTTCTGCAGCTCGGTTACCAGCGCTGCCATCGTCGCCACGTTGGTCAACGGCTGTACGCTATTGCCGATTTCCAAGGTCTGTGTCATGCTCGCTCCTAGTCAATCAATGCCGTCGCCATGGGGTCCATCCAGGCGGCGGTTTTTTTGTGATCTACCCGGCGTTATTGCCGCCGAATGCCTGTTTCAGCGCTGCCAGCGCCTCGTATTCCGAATGGGTTTGGTAGCCCTTCAGCCAGCCTGCCTCGCGCTCCCCGACCGGGTCGCCGTTTTGCTGCCGGCGCTCGATTTCCTGCGCTTGGGCAAACCGGTCGTCTGCTGTTGCGGCCACCTTGAAGACCTCCTGTTTGGGGGAGGGTTCAGGTTTCTTCCGCTTGTCGCCGATCTGCAGAATGAGGGCGTCCTGTGCCGCTTCTACGCTGGGGTCGGAATGCTGCCTGAAGGTCGGAACTCTGGGGGTCTTGGCAAACACCGGCTTCACCACTTTGGCGTTCACCAGTGCAGTGACCTCTTCGCGGGCCTCGTTCAGATCCGCCCCCAACTGTTCCGGTGTATGCGGTGCGTGCAGTGCCGCCAGTTTCTTTTCCGTCTTAGCAACATCGCGCTTCCACTTTGCAGTGACGCGGGCATCCTCATGGCTGCCGAAGCCGACTTTCTTCCGGCATTCGGCAAACCCCAGATACGCGCCATCGGGGCTGTAGATATGAACTCCACCGTGCAGATCTTCGGGATCAAAGCGGATCACAACCTTGCGGTCCGCTTCCTGGCTCATCCAGGCGCAGTGATACTCATTGCCCAGAAATTTCAGGCTGCCATTGTGTTTGTGCAGCTTGCCGGTGTCCTGGCCCATCAGCCAAAGATTGCGCTGTTCTTCGGTCGCCCGAAGGACATTGGCCGTGGCGTAACTTTCCGCGAAGGTTTCATCAAAGCTTCGGCCTGCAGCCGTATCTGTGCGGCGCCCGGTACGGGCGTTGTGCTCTTCAATGCCTTCCTGCAAAACCTCCAGGAATTCGGAGGCATTGATAGCCCGGCTGCCATAGTTCTCAGGTTTGGCAGTTGGTTTGTTGCCAACATAGGCACCCGCAAAGCGGGGATCTTTTGCCACGTCACTGGCAATGTCCCGGAAGGCCCGTTCAATAGGTTTTGCCTGGCCATGGGCCGGAGTTGCCCAGTGCATTTTGATGCCCAGTTGTGGCAGGACCCCAATTGGATCATCTTCCCGGACTTTGAACCGGAACCGGGTCGGCGCCCCCGCCGTCATCCACTTGTTGGCAAACTCGTGACCGTTGTCGAACAGGCAGTGCTTGGGAATGCCCCAGGTGTCCACCATTTCACCAAAGGCGGCCATCACCATGACTTTGTTAGGATCATGATCCACGCGCCAGGACAGGATTTTGTTCGAGTAGAGGTCCTGAAAAGCCACGATTTGGGGCCGGTTTATGGTTCCATTGGGCCATTTCACAAAGACATCGATCTTGTGACAGTCCGAGTTCACCCACTCCAAGGCGTGCAAATACGAACGGTCCCGGGTCTGCGCGGGGAAACAGCGCATCAGCCCGTTCACACCTTCCCGCTTGTAAACTTGCGTGGTGCGTTGAACCTCGGCATCCATCCACCGTTTGGCGGTCTTCTGGATTGGGAAAGGCCAGCCTTCACGTTTGGCTACTTTCATGGCAGCGCGGTAGCTCTGCGCAAACGTAGGCGCCTCAAGTCGCAGGAAGGCGCTTTTCAGCCAGTCCATAAACGGCTTGAACTGGGACCGGTCCTCTTTTTTGACGCGTTTTTTGGGGAGCTGCGGGGCCACATAGGCGAGCTGATCCTCTGCTGGGATGCCTTCGATCTGGGTGATCCAGTTGTAAATCGTCCGTTGGCTGACCTTCACCTCCGCCGCGATCACCGCAACGGAAACGACATGGGTCGTTCCGCTATGGTGTAGAAGCTCCACCTTACGCAGCGCATCAAGCCGCCGCCGGGCTTCAGCCTTGGATTTCTCCGGCAGTTGTTCATAGGCCAGCCAGGCCGCCGTCCGATCGGGGCGCTCTACAGGGGCTTCAATCCCAATTGTAAGCACCTTCAAACGGGCGTCATGGGGGAAAAGCGACCAGTGGAAATACAAGCCCCCGCCACGGCCCGGTTTGCGCTTCATGGCTGCAAAAACACGCTTCCAGCCCTCGCGCTCAGCATAGGCGTTCACGCCGCGGACACTGCCCGGCAGCCCCGGCAGCCGCGCCGCCGCGATATCTGCCGCGGACCACCATTCCTGTGTTGGCTTCAGATCCCTGGTCATTGTCAGGCTTCCCTCTGGCTGGAAAAGGGAACGACCTCGCCTGTGGCGACCTGCTGCTGAACCTCGTCCAGCAGTGCCGCCAGTTCGTCTTCGTGCCGCCGGACAAATTCCAGCCGGGCGGCTTTGGTGGCCCTGGTAAAAGTATCGGATAGCTTCGAGGCTTGCATCTCAGGAGTTGTCTGGACCGCCTGACCGGAAGGTTTCATCCGGTCCAGCACTTCTTTTGCACTCTTGGCCTTGCCCTCGCCCAGGGCGGTGCAGATCGCGCTGCGGTCGGCCTGCGCGCCGCATTTGGCGATGTGCTCCAGGTCTTTGAATTGCACCCGGTTTGGCGCGGCCCGAAGCTGGGCGATTTCCCCTTTGGACAGCTTTTCACCGACGCTGATCAGACGGCGAATGTGTCGGTCACCCTTGCCAAAGACCTCGGCGGCGTTGGCGCTGAACGATGCAACGGACATAATGTCCGTTGCATTCCAGCGGCCATGCGCCCCGGCCTTACCCTGCGCAGTTTCGGGGTTGTCGAGTTCGTAAAGCCTTTTGTGTTCTGCCAGAAATACGGCCATGTCCAGCGGCGTCAGGGGAGCGCCGGCCACATTGGCGTCCACCTCAATGCGGATGGCCTGGTCGTTGGTGCATTCGCTCACTTTGACGGGCACTTCTTCCAGCCCGGCTTCTTTGGCGGCGGTCAGGCGGTGCAACCCGTCCATCAGCCGGTAGCCGTCTTTGACCCTGCGTACCAGCAACGGCTGCAGGATACTGCCGACCTCATGGATGGACGAAACAATGCTGGCAACCGCCGTGGGTGAGGCGGTGCGCAAGCGTTCTTCCACTTGGATTTCAGCAACCGGAAGGGTTTGAATTTTCTGCCAATTTGGAGGGGTCATTGGGGATGCTCCACTTTGATTGAATTCAGGGGTTTGAATGGATGGCCTGCCGTGCTTTGCGGCATGGTCGGCGGTGTCAGTGCGCAGGCGGGGCTTGAAGCTTCCCGTCATAATCTGCGCACCAGGCTTCAGTGCTTGCGGGCCAGGAAGTCGTTGAAATCGTCCAGGGCGCCGTCACTCGCCAGGCTGGCAACAAGGTCAGCGACCCGGCGCTGCGCTTCGGCCATAGCCTCAACTGCTGCGTCCACATCAGCAGCGCATTCGCCAATCGTATTCCAGCCGTGTGCTCGGGCCATCTTGTGACGGCTTGCAGCGATAACCAGGCGGTCGCGCTGTTTTGCATATTCGGCCGCTGCGCCGCGCAGCTCAGTGGCTCGGTGAAGAACAGAATTCTTGGTGAAAAAGTCGTTTCCGGTCATTTCAAAAAGGCTCCAAACAAAAGCAGGGAGGGCAAGGCGAAGGCGCAAACGCCCCCAATCAGGTCGTCGAAAAGGTCCGAGGGGGTTGGCCACACAGCGCGGAACCCTTGGCCCCAGCCCGCCAGAAATAAAGCAAGGCTGGGACCCGTTCCGGCGAGTGGTACGCGGGAATAAAAAGGCCCCGGCAGCGCATCCCCATGGCTGCCGGGAAGGTGAGCCAGGCCGCTGTTAGCAGGCGTGCAGGACTGGCTGGGAGAGTGCAGGGCAGGCGTGGCACGATCAGAAAGGTGGCTCATTTCTGCCCCCGATCCTGCATGGACTGCTCAACTTTTTCGGCGTGCCGCTTCACACGTTCGGCATAGGCCCGTTCAACCATCTCGCGCCCAGCCGCGTCGATGATCCGGTCCAACAGTTTCTGACCTTCCGGGCCGCCCGCCTGCCCATAGGTGGCGGTGCGCGCTTTACTGGGGTTGATCTCGTGTTCCGTGCACCAGGCTCCCAGCGTGGTGCCCGATGACCGGAATACCCCCACAATAACGGTGTGCAGGATTACTCCTGGCTGGAAGGTTTTGTCATCGTTTGGCATACTGGTTCCTAATGCAGGCTTGTAGTCTGAGGTAACAACACCAATTTATACAATGCCCCTAGTTAAGCAAGGGTATTTTATAAATTCATCAGGAATATTTACTAAATGCATGATATTGGTGTGAAAATTCGGACTGCTCGTGAGCGTAAAGGCCTGTCTAGGAAGGCTTTTGGGGACCTCGTGGGAATCTCAGAGCCAAAGGTTCAGGCGATAGAGATTGGCAAACAGCGAGTCGATCATGAAACTCTATACAATATTGCTAAGCTGGCTCAGCTAGACGTGCTGTGGTTGCTCTCACTTGAGCCACGCTCTGAGGAAGAGACGGCAGAGTATTCAGATCGCGACAGGCTCCTACTAGCCATTGAAGCTGTCGAGGAGGGTCTTGAGGCCTTCGAACGCAAAGCCACACCGCAGGTAAAGGCAGGCCTGATCGCCGCCGCCTATGAACTGCTAGAGCAGGAAGGCGAAGGCGCAACAGCACAGATTATTCGTTTGGTAAAAATGGCATAAGAAGCATGGATAGAGACGACCCAAAGAGCAGGATCAAGAAACTGTTCGGCGAAACCCAAAGCGCCAAACCAGCGGCGGATCAGGGCAACGGACCCATCATAATGGGATCCAATAACACCGTCGTTTATGGTAATTTCACACAGAAAACCTTAACGCCCAGCAACCCACGCGTTGTGGTGCAGCTGACCCCTGGTGTTGACCACATTTCACCCTCTCAGAAGGCGGCGCTGAAGCAGCGGGTAGATGAAATCGTCGAGACAGAAACCAAGCTAAAGCAAAAGCCGAAACGCCATGCTGCGGTCTGGGGCGCGCTTAATAGGCACTGCAAGGTCACAACCTATGCCGAGATTGCGGCCGAGGATTATGAAAAGGCCAGGGTCTATCTGGACCAGTGGCTTGGCAGGCTGAACTCGGCTCGCAGCGCACCAGTAAAGAATGGCGATGCCTGGCGCCAGCGCAAGTACCGCTACATTCATGTCAACGCAAAGAGCGAGGAGGACCGCGCGGCGCTCGACCTTTACCTGGATCGCAAGTTCGGTGTCACCAGCCTAGCCGAGTTAGACAACAACGAGCTGGGGGCGGCATACAGTTATGTGGCTGGCCGCAAGAGCAAGCGCAAGAATTAGCCAAGAGAGTTATCCGTCAAAATGCGGAAAACCCTACGGCATCGCCAGAATGAACATATTGGCGCTTATCATGCTCGGAGCCGGCTAGGTGGCTCCGAGTGAGCTAGTTGGCCTTATGGGGTGACGTGTAGGCTCAGAGTTGCTCGCGTAGGTCTGAGCCCACTGCCGCCGTTGCCCAGGGTAGCCCACATTGCTGCCGCAGCACGTCAGTCACAGCCCAGAGGAGACATAGGACCGTGAACAGATCAACAGTTTAGCAGACCTTCATGACGATACGCAAAACCAGTCAATCACCGACACGCTCCTAGGCCCTCGTTGAATTCCGCGAGACCAATTTTGGAGACTTGAAACGAAGCTCATATCGCATCGAACCAATGTGCATCAACGGTCACTTGCTCGACCATTTCGGTTTGCACTCCCAGCTTATTGGTTTTCAACAAATCACATAGGCGTTCACCATCTATCAAGTCGATGGCCTTTGCCCCGTCGCGCGTCGCTTCTTCCGAGGCTTGGCTGGTGAAGTGGCCGGTGGTAATAAATAGCCCCTTATCGGCGCGGCCTTCCAATGCACCGCGAAAGTCTCTGATCTCTTTTGAGCCAACGCTGCCTTTGTAGCGCTTGCACTGAAAGTAGACCTGGAAGGACACCAAGTTGACCCGAAGCACCCCGACGCCATCGATGCCGCCGTCACCGGATTTGCCGCGCACTTCGACTTTGACAAACCCAGCTTCTCGTAACAGTCTTTGTGCCAAACGCTCAAATGCGTCGGGGGCCATGGCTTTCATCACATCCAAAAGGCTGGACTTCCAGTGGTCGTGAGTTTCCGGCACTTCTTCACTGGTGATTTCAGCCTCAGGCGTTTTGCGCTTTTGCTTGTCACGCTTTGCTTGCAGTCGATCTCTTTCTTTTTGGCGCTTTGCTTTGGCCCGTTCTTTTTCCTCTTGGGTGACCTGATCATAAATCGCGCGCGTCGCGGCAACATCCAGTATTTTGGCTCCTGTTTCCGTCAAAGCCCAAACGCCACGCGCCGAGTTCTCTAGCGCCCCACCACGTTTCAAATAGGTGCGTGCCCAAGACAGATAGTAATTCACCCGTGGGCCACTGTTGTTGGCCATCATGTAGCCTTGCTCGGCTTCGGTTACGCCTTCCAGCGAAATCACCTCTTCATCCAACTCGTGGATCGTGGCGGAACCGCCAAGCCCGCGCAGCGCCTCGACTGTGGCCAGCATCATGCCTGGCAGATCTGGTAGGCTGTCCCGGTCGATTTCAAATCTGCGCATGGCGTGGTCCTATCGTGATCTCAGGCCGCATATTTACCGTCTTCTGTTTTGTCCGCTTGGCCAAGGGCGGCGAGGCTTTCCAACAGCGGCTGTACAGCGGTGGTACGGGCGCGGGCAAAGCGGCGAGCGATTTGTTCGGGAGAGGCCTCACCCATTTCCACAAGCGCCTCACGCACGGCGGCGATTTGCTCGGGCAAGCCTTTGGGCCATGGGGATTTTTCAACTTTGGCAACTGCGCCTAGATCCACATCCGTCGTCTTACCTTTTTCGACCTTTGCCCCAGTTGGGTTTTGATAGTCAGGGCGCAGCCAGCGGATGTGGCCTGCGGCCTCTTCTGCGACGCGTTCCTTGTTGAGGTCAACCAAGCGCATCAGGATGTCCTCGTCGCTGAGGTCAACAGGCCAGCCATAGGCATCTGCCACGGCTGCGTCGATCTGATCATGTAGATCGCGCAAGATTCCGATGAGGCCTTGGTCGTAGATCTCTTTGTCCTTGCCCTCGATCACCTCGCCCGCGCGGAGTTTTTCCAGCACGTTGTATATCTGGGTCAGCGTCAGTTTCGGATGCGTCGCCTGCTGGCGTTTCCGGTGTGCGTCGAGTTCTTCACCTAGGGATCGGAGCTGGATTTTCTGCGGGTCGGTGAGGTCTGGGAAGGGGAATGGGTCGAAGCAGCGGGATTTATTGTAGCGAGGATCATTGCCAACGCCCAAACGGCTCCCAGCTGCCAGTGACCAAACTATATGCTGTGTTGAAGACAGAATTGAGAGGACCGCAGCATCGTCTTTTGCAATGATGTTGATAGTTGCATCAACCAGCGTTTCAGCAGGAATGAACTGAAAAACTCGATGTTTTGCAGTGTAGACTGTGCCTAGGTATCTAGGAAGCCCATCTAGAGCCTTTCGAACTGCATGGACATTCTCGCCAAACTGCCACCAACGTTCGCGATAGGCAGCACGATTGTTTTGTTCTCGTTCAGGTCGAACCAAATCGTAAATCATCTGATACGCCTGTGGAAAATCAGTCTTCACTTCATGCTCGTCCAAGCCAAAAAAGTCGACGACCCATAGGTCACGCGAATTTGCTGTCAGGTCACGCCCATTCTTGTAAGGCCGAATGTGCCTGCTACTTAGCGCAGAGTATTTGCTCGCGAGAGCTGATGCCTCACTTCGTTTTACCAAAAACCCTTGACCCATTAACTGTGGACCACGCCCGGCAATCGCACCGTTGGCCATTAGCGCCCTTGCCCCAGCCACGTCTGCGCCAGTCTGCAAGTTCGCAAAGATTTTGCCACCCTGATGGTCAAAACTCACTACGCGCCCGTCGACATCATCCCTGTCTTTGCTCTCACTGGTCACAGTCAACAAGTTCCCTGCACGATTGCCAACTGCGCCCACGGTCATGGCAATGCGCACTGCAGCTCCATAGAGCGTGTCGACCCATGGGTGATCGGGCACTGCAAACAGCAACGACAGCGGTTTTTTCGGATCGTTCAAATGTGGCTCCAAGACGCGGCGATTGAACGTCTGACGCAGGGAGTTGGTAGTGATCAGGCCAAAGCGCCGGGTGCCCGCACCGGTTTTGGTGTTAAAGCCACGTGCGGCCAAGGCGGCCTTGTCCCACCAGAACATCACCAGATCGGCACTTTGCGGCATTTTGGGGTAGGCAGACCACAGCGCCTCAACATAGCCATCGCCCAAGGCATCGCGTAGACGGCTCGCCCCAATAAAGGGCGGGTTGCCCACGATGAATGTGGCCTTGGGCCAGGTGGTCGGTTTGGGCTTGGCATAGTCATAGAGCTGCACGCGGGCCTCGGGGTCCGGCACCTCTTCGCCGGTAACCTGATGGTGCATGGTAGTGACGCCATCCCAACGGGTCACAGGCGCGCCGTTTTCATCCAGACGCGGCGTGCGTTCTGACCACTCCAGCATCGCATCGCGGTTTTCGATATTCTTGAAATCGCGCAACACGGGCTCGGACGGGGCGGCAATGCCATGGGTGCGGTAGTGCCATTGCAGATAACCGATCCACAGCACCAGCTCTGCCACATTGGCGGCCCAAGTGTTAAGCTCAATGCCGAGGAACTGATGCGGGTCAACGGTGATAAAGCTGGTTTGCGTTTCACCCAGCTCCTCCATCAGGCTGGTGACCTCGCCCTCCAGCCGTTTCATCATTTCAAGCGCGACATAGAGAAAGTTGCCCGAGCCACAGGCCGGGTCTAACACGCGCACCTCGCACAGGTCATGGTGGAAGTCCTTGACCAGTTTCAGCGCCTGATCGGTCTTGCCATCGGCGTTCAAGCGCTGCACCGCGATCTGTATGTTGCGCCAATCATCCCGCAAGGGTTCCATAATTGTCGGTGTGACCAGACGCTCCACATAGGCACGCGGGGTGTAATGCGCGCCCAGTTTATGGCGTTGCTTGGCATCCAACGCGCGTTCCAGCAGGGTGCCAAAGATCGCTGGTTCAACCTGTTTCCAATCGGCCTCAGCCGCTTCGATCAAGAGGCCAAGTTGCAGATTGTCCAGCGGCAAGGCGTCGGCATCCTTGAACAACCCGCCGTTAAAGCGTTTCAGATCCTTGGTGAGAACCGGGGAAAAGCCACCCGTGTTCATGGTTTCCCATAGGCTTTTGAGCGTAGGTTGGGCGTGTTCTGGGTGACCACGCAGCTCATTGAGCTTGGCGGTAAAGCTGCCATAGGGGATTAAGTCGACGTCTTCAGCAAACATGGAAAACAGGCAGCGCATAAGGAACCGCGCCACGGTTTCGCTCTCATGGCCCTGGCCTTCAAAGCTTTTGCCCAGCTCGGCCAAATGCTCAGCAATATCGCGGGTGACTTCGGCGGATTTAAGCGAGGGGTCCAGGCTTTGCGGATCGCTCCAAATGGCGCGCAACAGATCAACCGTCTCAGGCTGTCGCAGGTCTTCCAGATAGATGCGGTAGCGGTTGCCATCGGGGAACTGGGTGTAGCCCTGTCCCTGACCCGAAAAATCGGAGTAAAGCTCGATCACGTGGCCGACATCGACAATCATCAAGAAAGGTGGCCAGCCGTCCTCTTTTGACACGGCGCGGGCGTAGTTATCCGCCTGGGCGCGCGCTTTGAGCATGGTGTCATCAAACTTGGCAGTGCCGCGTTTGCCGTGCCCAGTTTGCTTTGTCGCGTCCTTGCCCAGGAACATCTCGAGGGTGTTTTTGTCTTTGGGGCCAGTGGAGACAAACTGCTTGGCCTCTAGAATGAAGTGGCCTTTCTTATACAAATCAATACGACCATTGCGGGTGCGCCCCGTGTGGGTAAGCGTGACAGGTCGTTCAAAACGATAGTCTAGAAAGTCGCCATCTTTGTCAGAGACATGAGGACGTTCGACGCCCAGCAGTTCAGTAAGTTCGATAGCAAAACTCTGTGCAGTTGCCATCTCGCTACCGCCAGAACCTTGCCAGCGTTCAATAAATTCTTCGATATCCATGCCAGCCGCCCAACGATTCAACTATTGGTGAAGTTGCGCACGAAACTTCACGTTGTTCAATGCCTTGTCACCCTGTTTGGGGTCGTCATGTCTTTCAATGATCTCAAGGCAATATCAACTTAAACTGTTTGCTTTGATGAAAGTCAGCTTTCACGCAATGACCCAACTTTGCAGAGTCCACAATCTGCAGCTTTGCGACTGCGTGGACCCACCTGGGCTGCAGCCGCAGCGAACGGCAGGTAGGCCCCGCTAGCACACCTGAAATCGCTTCCAAGTTCGGAGGGCCTTTGGCAGGAGCGGGGCAACATGTATCACTTTGATTAAACTGCGTTAATCCCATTCTAGGAAGCGGCATGTAAGACCAGCGCCCTAGTTCCAAGTTCGGCGGTTCAAACGGGTAGTCTGAAAGTTAACATAAGGGGCATTATCGCCCTTGTGAGGGCCTGTTTTCCCTTATTCTACAAGGTCTAGGGCAGGGGAGAGAGTTTGCAACGGGAAGTGTCCCAAAATCTGCTGAGAGCGCTGTAAGGGCCATTTTTCCGGGTATTGAAGGACAAACGCCCCAAGCCACTTTCCAGCTTTAGATCTTCCAGAATGCCCTTTTTTATATGGCTCTATCCGGGTTCTTCCGGCTTTGTCCGGCCTCTTCCGGTTACTGCAATATCAAGTGTCTCCTAACAGCGGGACACTTCCCGTTGCAGCAACTCATTTTAGCGAATTCCCTGGTTTTTAAGCCTGAAGCCGGGGTGTTGCCAGTCTTGAAATCCGCTGGTTCCGCGTTTTGACGCTGTGGTTTTGGGACACTTCCCGCTGCAGTACGGGATACTTCCTGTTGCAATACTCGGAATTCGGCCGCCCAAACCGTTAAAAAACGGCGGGCGGTGGAAGGCTTTAAAGGGTGTTTAAAGAGGGGGTGTACGGGTTGCGGACAAAGCGCCATTTCGCTGCTCTGAGTGCGAAGGTCCGCAAACGGTATTTATTTCCCGTCACTCATAGATCGCAGCGTATTCAGCGCGTTAATAGCAGCGGGAAGACCACCATAGAGCGCCATTTGCCAAATTACCTCGGCGACTTCCGTTTCGCTCAAACCAACTTTCAGCCCAGCCTCAATATTGATCCGGAGTTGCGGTGCAGTTTGGCCTCCCATTGCCGACAATGCCGCGATGGTCGCAATGTAGCGACTTTTCAGGTCGAGGCCCGGACGCGCATAAAAGCGTTCGTAGGCCATGTCGATCACTGTATCTGCCATGCCCGGCAAAAGGTGCCCATATCGGTCTTCCAAAACGGTCCGAACGCCGGGATTGAGATCATCGGCGAGTTGTGCACCGTTCATCGTTGTCATCTCAACGCTCCGCCCAAAGTAAATCCACCATCAACTACGACGTCTTGACCCGTCACAAATTCAGAATTGTCGGACAATAGCCACATTGCTGTTCCTGTTACGTCCTCTGGTCTACCGTTCCGTCGAAGTGGTGTGTGGTTCGAAAGACGTGCGGAAATTTCTGGGTCTAAAACTTCGTCCGCCATTGGGGTCAGAATGATCCCGGGGCTAATCGCGTTGATCCGATTGCCACGGGGTCCTTCTTCGACAGCTAACACGCGCATCATCGCAAGGAGCGCGGCTTTTGTTGCCGCATAAGCACCAGACCCAGGCATAACTGCGCCAGCCGTCCAAGATGCATTTATCAGCACGACACCATTTTTCATGTGGGATAGACACTGTGCCACCGTTTGCTGCGTGCCGATAAGGTTAATTTGGATAAGATCTGCAAAGTCGTCAGCCTGAGTATCCTTGAGTGGTTTGAACTCACCCAGATGCCCGGCATTAGCAAAGACCGCATCTAACTTCCCGAAGTGGGCAATAGATGCTTTGAGGTTTGCGGCAATCTCGTCCGGATTGGAGATGTCGCAGACTTGGAGCAAGGCAGAACCACCAGCCTCCTTGATTTCCTGTGCTACAACTTCGAGAGGTGCCCTGCGCCGCCCCCAAAGCGTTACAGAAGCACCTTCACTCGCAAGCGCAAGCGCCACCGTACGCCCCATGCCAGTTCCTGCGCCCGTCACAAGCACGGCGCGGTTTTCAAATTGGTTTTCCATATTTACCTCTCTCTTAGGGTAGTTCAGAGAGGACTCTATATTGGCAGTGAAACTGTGATAATTGACCAATATATTTAATGATAGAAAAGGCTTTCTTTACAATGGATCTATTCACTGCGATGCGCACTTTTGTCGAAGTGGCTCAAGCCGGTTCCATGAATGCCGCCGGGCTTAGGCTCAATGTGAGCGGCGCTTTGGTTGGGCAAAGGATTGCAGGCCTAGAGGATCACCTTCAGGCGAGATTGCTCAATCGAACGACGCGACAACAGAAGCTCACAGACTTTGGCGTAAGCTATCTCGAGCAATGTAGGGATATTCTGGAATTGGTTGACTTCTCCGAGGGCAAGGCAAGCGATCAGCAGCGACAACCTCAGGGGCGGCTGCGTATCGCGGCCCCGGTGAGCTTTGGGTCAGCGGCGCTGATGCCCGCTCTAAAGGGCTTCACCGAGATCGCACCAGAGGTAGAAATCGAATTGACCTTGTCTGATAACAATGAAGATTTGGTCGCCGGTGGGTTTGACGCCGCTTTTCGGATTGGAGAGCTGGAAGATAGCGCCCTCCTGCAAATCCAGCTCGCCCCCTACAGAATGATGATCTGCGCGTCCGGTGAGTATTTAGCAGAACACGGAGAGCCACAGGTACCATCAGATATGAATCGCTTTCGCGCAGTTCTCTTTTCAAGAACCGGACGCAAGCCATGGCGATTCAAGCAGGGGTTCGAAGAACAAAGTTGGACCCCTCAAACAAGAATTTCTGTGAACTCTGGTCAGGCTGTACGTGTTGCTGCAACTGCTGGCATGGGCGTCGCCATGTTGCCAGAAACTCTCGTCAGAGGTGACATCTCAGCGGGTAAGTTAGTGCAGTTACTACCTGATTGGAGCTTGCCTGAACAACCTATGGCCTTGATCTATCATCGTGACCGGTACAGGCCGCAAAGGCTGACAAGATTCATCGACTTCGTGAAGTCAGTTTTTAGGAGCCAACTCGCATAGCCGACATTTGAGGAAGCTGCAGCATCAGTAAATAAGGGCTCAAAATGACAGCCCGCGCCCCTATGTCCGCCGAAACACCCACTTCCAGAACCGCCGCGCCCGCATCCCGAAGTAGGCAAGCCAGCTCCGCAGGCCGGGCGCATGAACGCTAAGAGCGGCCTCAAACCACTGGCTGTCTGCAAAGGCCCGGCGGAACCCCTGCTCGAGCAGTGTGTCGTGGATCACGGCCGACAGGAGGAAATAGGGGTCATCGGGCGAAAACACCCAGCGCAGAGGACGGGGAACGGAGCTTTCGAATTCACGCCCGGCCGGGATGGTCAGCACCCAGCCGCTTTCCTTCTTTCCTATGTCCCAGTACAGCGGCCGGGTGGTGATGTAATCACGGCTGCCGCCTTTCCTGGCCCAGGTGGTGTCTGGCAGTTTGCTCATGAATTTGCCTTCTCATTATCGCGTTCGGCTTGGAAACTTGTCGTCAATGTGCCCGCCAGGGTGTGGGTGACGCTGGTAATCAGCCATTCGCCTTCCAGCTCGGGTTTGATGCCGGTCAGGTTGACCTTGGCTTCGGCCATCAGGTCGCCCCAGAACCCTCCCAGGCGGATATTGACGGCGCCGCTGGCCCGGCCTGTGCGTTCCAGGGCGGCGTCGGCCGCGCGCTGCGCTTCCTCTTGCGACGGGTAGCGGTGACGCAGCTTCAGCTTCGGGTCTTTGTCTCCGGCCTTGCAGGTCTGTACCTTGGCGGTGCCCAGGTCGGTCCACTCAACAATAACGCAGCCGTATTTGCCGCGCCCGTTGATCTGCCAGTCCCCGGAGGCAATCTGGCTGCGGTGGACGTCAAAGACGGGCAGGTCGGCGCCATCAGCGCCTTTGTTCTCGCCGCGTTTGGCAAAGACCAGGGCACCGCCTGCGGGCTTGGCGACGGCGTCCAGGTCCTGGGCAAGGCGGGTGAGGAAGTTCAAATCGCTTTCGCTGGTTTGCGCCAGATAGGCGTAATGGTGGGCCTTCAGGCTGTCGCTGATGACGGTTTTCAGCCCGTGTTCACCGGCAATTTTGCCGACCAGATCCTCGGCGGTCACCTTGTGCCAGGAGCGGGTTTTCTTGGCGCGGATGCCGCCGAGCATGTCGGCGGCCTTGGCCCCGATCGTCAAGGTGTCCGGTGCCAGCTCGCCGCTGATTTCGTCCACGGTGAAGTGTCCCAGTTCGACCAGATCGCCGGTGAAGCCCAGGGCAATTTCCAGCTTGGCGCCGGTCGCGGGCAGGGCAACGGCATAATCGCGGTCGTCCACCTGGATTTCCGCCCGGTCGGACTTGCTGCCCGCCTCATCGACAATGGTCAGGCCAATCAGCCGGTCGGCAAAATTGCCGGTGACGTCGTCCCCGTCTGCGATGATCCGGAATGCGATTTTCATGGCTCAGCCCCAGAGCCGAACAGGCTTGCGGACGGTTGCGGGCTGCGCGGCGGGCAGGGTGATTTCAAGGCCTTTCGGCAGGATCGGGCCAAGCTGGGCAAGGCCCGGATTTGCCTCATAGACGGCCACGGCCATATCTTCGCGGCCGTAGTGGTCCTTGCAGACTTCATCCACCATATCGCCTTCGCTGGTGCGGTATGTGGCCATCACAGCCCCCCGAAGAATGAGGACAGGACGCTGTTGTCCTGGCCGTAGGATTTCAGGTTCATGGTGAATTCGATTTTGCGGGGGGCGCCGTCGGCCAGAAAGAGGCTTTTGCGCTCTTCCACGCGGGTGATTGTCCAGCGGTCCCAGACCCAGCCCAGCCCGTCCACCATCATCATCGGCAAACCGGTTTTGGCCTGCAGGCGCATCATTTCAACCTGCCTTAAACCGCCCTTGAAATGCGGGTAAACCACCCCTTCAAGGGTGAGGTCTTCGGCATCCGGCCCGGCGTATTGCAGGGCAGGGGCGCGGCCGATCCGGTCCACCTTCTGCCAGCGGTAGCCGGCGGTGCGGGAAAACTGCTGATAGGAGCCGCCCGCCATGCCAAAGCGGAACACCCCCAGCGCCATCATGACCAATCCTAGCTGCATCAGTAATCCACTCCGTCATGCAAATCCGCGCGGCGTTCGCTTTCTCTGCGTTTGAGCTGCCGCATGACTTCCCGCCCGATTGCCTCGCTGTCCTGGCCGGGCTGCGGGTAGATATTGACGCTGACCGTGTCGCCTTGGCGTGTGATCTGCGGCGCCGGGGCCTGGGCGGACAATGCCGGGCGCGGATCTATGCGCTGCTCGATCTCCGCCTTGCCGGGCAGCGCGGCAGCGGGCGCCGCCATCGCCGCCGCCGCCATAGCGCCTTTCAGCGCGTGCCGGGGCAGGAGGCTGGCCGGGTTTGACGGCTGTTTGCGTGATTGAGATTGCGCAATGGTAAGAGGTGCAGCGGCTGCCTTCAGAGCCTGGCTGATCCGCGTGATGTTCCGGGTGCTGATCGCCGTGTTCTGCACACTGGCGGCTTGGCGGATGACGCGCGCGGTTGGTTTGGCAGCGGCGGCGGCACGGGTCGCAGCTTTAAGGGCACGCGCTGGCAGAATATTGCCCGGCACCTTCGGGACAAACACCTCCGGTTCGCGGCGTTCACCGATCAGATAGGACAGGCCCGGCAGCACCGGCCCGCCGCTGTCCCGGTTGCCCTGCACGCGCGGGGCCACCGAGCCGGACAGCGGATGCGCCCGCGCGGCCGGAGCGGCCGGGCCATCGCCGCCGCTGGCCCAGTTCTGCAGGTCAGTCAACCATTGCGGTTTCAAGTCCTTCAGCTTGTTGGTGATGAAGGTGACCAGCTGGTCCACAATGGAAGCCATGCCGTCCCAGAGCGATTTCATGAAGGTGACGCCGGTTGCAAACAGGCTGAACTCTTTGAACTTGGCGATGATCTGGTCGGGCACGCCCAGCAGTTCCATCACATAGGCCACCAGGCCGATGGCGCCCTCTACAGCCAGGGTGAAGGGGTTGAACTCAGCCAGCAGTTTGAACACGCCTTTGATGATGCCCTCATCAAAGGCAGCGCGGACCAGGTCAACTTTTTCGGTGACGGCGCCGACAATCTTGTCCCAGTTGTCATAAACGGCATAGGCCAGCGCCGCGACAGATGCGATAATCAGGCCAATCGGGTTGGCCATAGCCAGGACGCCCAGCCGCATAAACCCTTTGGCCAACAGCCCCACACCGGACAGCAGCCACTTGATCGGCCCTTTGGCCACCCAGGCCAGCAGCTTGCCCGCGCCGATAATGGGCGTCATGGGCAGCCACTGCTGACCGCCAGCACCTCATAGACCCGCCCGTCCGGGCCGACAAAGCCCCAGCCCGCCTGCGCGCTGCCAAAGAAGCTGGTGCCGGTTCCGGTGACGATTGCGCTGCCGTTCACAACGCTGACTGTTCCTGCCTTTGGCCATGCCATAGGGCTGCTCTCCTTATGTTACCTGGAACACTGTCCATTCGATTTTCGGGTTGTTGAAATAGACGCCGCCCTGGGCCTCCAGATCGATTGCCAGGAACACCCGCTGGTCGCTGCCGCTGGCCCAATGCGGGTCCACCAGGGCGGAAGGGTCCTTGCTCCAGGCTGCTGCCGGTGCGGGGTTGGCGCCGCCGAAGCCATTCCAGCGTGCGCCCGGCTGGATCGATGTATTGAGCGTCCAGAAGGTGTTGTTGGGGTCCATGCCTCCCGGTGCGGTGCCGGTGGTGGTGACCGATGCGGCAGCGGCCAGGGCAAACCGCTGCGCCTGCCAGACGTCCAATTTGCCCACCCGGATGCCGGTATTCACAAAGGCCCAGCGGGCGCCATCGCCGATTTGTCCCGGAGCCGTAAAGGACCCCTGCGCCAGGACCATAGGCCGGGAAAACACAGCGCCGGCCACTTTCAGTGCATTGTTCTTGAAATCGACCTTTACGCCTTCGGTCGGGATCCCGTTTGCGTCCTCCGCATAATCAGGGGACTCCAGGCTCCCCGCAATTTGGGCATTTCCGATTGAGCCTTCGCGGATGGCCGCCTTGCGCATGTAAACGCCCGCAGGCACCAGAATGCCGCCGACCATGGTGTCCTCGGTGTAAACCACAAAAGGGCTGCGCTTCTGCGCGCCATCAGGCGAGACGATGGCAAACTTGTCCGCCTGAAACGCAATCTCGGATGCGGGTTCGCCCTGGTCATCCAGATCAGACCGCAGCACCATGCCCGCCACATGGCCGTTGTTGTCGATGCGCAGGGTGTATTCCCCCATCACCCCGTCCACAGTCTGCATGGTCTGCTGAATGCTGGTGCTGTTGTCGCCAACATCCGATTGCAGTTGCGTGATCGCCGTGGCCTGGCTGGACACACTCCCCTCGGCATCGCTCACGCGGGTGTCCAACTGGCTGAGGGCGGTGGCCTGTCCGGCAGCATTGCCCTCGGCATCATCCAGACGGCTGTCCAGGCTGATGAGGCTCTGGCCGTGGCTGGTGATCACGCCTTCCGCACTTGTGACCCGCGCATCCAGTTGCGATTGCGCCGTGGCCTGGCCGGAAATACCCCCTTCCGCGTCGTCCAGGCGGGCTTCAAGGCTGGTGAGGCTCTGGCTGTGGCTGGTGATGGTGCCCTCTGCGGTGCTGACACGGGTTGTCAGCGCACTGGAAGCGGAGGCCTGGGCGGCAAGGTCGCCATCCAAGCGGACTTCTAAGGCATCAATGCTGCTGGCCAGTGCGGCATCGCCGCTGGCGCGCACCAGCTTTTCCGATTCAATCAGCGCCACGCTGTTTTCAATTGCCACACCCAGCGATGCAGTGATGGCCGCCGTTGCGCTGCGGTCATCATCCACCCGCGCCCGGATATCCTGGGTGGCATAGGCAATCTGGGTTTTCAGGGCTTCGCGCTGCTCATAGGCCAGCAGCAATTGCTCCAGGGTGGCAACATCCTGCGCGCCGAGCTGATCATGCAGGGTCCGCACGTCGCTCACCGACTGGGTGATTGCCGGGCCGTCCAGGGTGCTGATCTGCACCTCTGCCGTGGACAGGCGGCTTTCGGCAGCGTCAAAATCCGCCTGATCCACCTTCAGGGTGATGGCCTCCTGCGCGGCGTCGATATCCACTTCCGCCGAACTCAGGCGGGCGTCCATCCCGTCCACTTCGGTTTGCGTGGCCTTCAGGGCGATTGCCGCCTCCGCCGCGTCCAGATCCGCCTCAACCTGATTGACCCGCACCTGCAGGTCGCCCACGACGGGGATCTGGCTCGGGTCCAGTACCGCATTGGATATCTGCTGATTGACCCAGGCTTGCGTGGCCGACAGTGTGATAGAGGCTTCGGCGGCGGACAGCCGGATTTCCGCCTCGCTGATGCGTTCCGCTTCCGCAACCACGCCATAGATCCGCACCGTGCCGGTGTCCGGGTCCTGATAGATCCCGGCATCGGCCATGCGACCGTCGATTTCGGACAGCTTGGTCAGCATCCAAAGCACTTTGTCCCCGATGACCCCCAGCGCCTCTGCCGCATGGAAGCTCTGCACGTCGCGGATCTCCAGATCCCGCCGCACCGCGCTTTCCAGCGGCGCGATCTTGTCCAGGACCAGCTGGTCGTCCAGTGCGGCGGCGGCGGCAGTGGCATCGTCGGAGATTGCCTGCCAGGTCTCATCGCTCAGCACATCCGGCTGCAGCTTGAATTCAGGCGTGGTGACCGGCAGCCAGGCGGTCCACTTGGTGTCCCTGGTCTTGGAAATGGCCTTGGCGCGGGTCTCGTATTCTGTGCCGCCCTGCATCGGTTCCAGGCGGAAACTGCCCAGCTCCGGATCGGCGGTGCTGGCGCTGAAGCGGTCATCGTCGCCGTCTTTGACCCGCACCTGGAAGTGAGCCTCCCCCAAAGAAGTGGTCCGCGCCTATGATTAGGAAACGGAGGACCATAGATGGCGACCAAGAGGCCCAAGCCTGAAGAGAACGTCGTGAAGTTACGGCAGGTTGAAGTCTTGATGGGGCAAGGCATGCCCCGCATAAATGCGATCCGTCAGATCGGCGTTACGGAACAGACCTACTAT
>NZ_JAKFZM010000042.1:0-34894 GCF_021654205.1 Leisingera sp. MMG026
GAGTGGCAACATCGACCCCCAGGGAGTTCGAAAGGCTGCCGAAATTCATGCAAGAGCCATAGGCAAAATAGAAAAATGACGTTTCAGACGCCGGAAGTGAGAAACTCATAATACTGATCCGTAGTCGACAGAGGCCAGGCCCAGAAGCCCGAGCAGTACAAAGATGATCCCCATGGACCGATGTAGCAGGGCCTGTCCCCTTTTGCCGCCGGAAACCATGGTTTTGACCTTTTGGCTGGCCAGCACCAGCACAATTTCGATTAGGAAAGATAAAGCCACGACCAATACACCAAGAGCGAGGAACCAAGGGGCTGAGCCGGTGTTATTCTCTGGCATGAAGCCAGGTAGCAAAGCCAAGAAGAACAGCGCCACCTTGGGGTTCAGCACGTCAACAACCACCCCGTCCAGAAAGATGCGGGTCATTGCCTTGCGATCGGAAAAGGGAAGCAGGTCAACAGTGTTGGAGGCTGTCCGCAGTGAACTGACGCCAAGCCAGATCAGATAGCAAGCGCCAGCCAGCAGCAGCAAGGCGAAGGCCATATCAGACATAGTGGCCGCCAGCGCAAAGATAACGGTCGCATAAATAACATGGAGCAGCGCGCCTATGGATACGCCTGCTGCAGATACAATGCCCGCCGGCACGCCCTGACCCATCGCACGCCCAAGAATATAGGCCATATCTGGCCCTGGCGTGATGTTTAAGACCAGAACGACCAGTAAGAAGGCGCCCCAAAGTTCAATCGTCATCTACAGGTCCCCTTGTGCTGGAGTCTGTAGAATGTCAAGCAAAGCTGACCTTCTTGTCAGATTTCTGACCCAAACCCAAAAAACGAACGTTCATGCGGTAGGCAGCGAAGGTGCCAAAAGAGCCCGGACCGGACCTGTCAAATCTGTGCGGCACACACAAATGGGGAGGAATGCTTCTGCACTTTTGCAAAAAACGGTCTGCGGCGCAGCGGAACATTCGGCCATTGGTAAAAGGCGCAGCAAACTTGAAACCGTGAAATTATTCAGAGTGGCGAGTCCAGTACGTCTGCTTAGCAAAGCCGAGGGCATTTTTGTGTTTGTGGTATCCAAGGTGGTAGCCCGATCGGAAACTCTTACGATGACTCTTTAAGTGGGCAGAGCAAAAGAGCCGCCTAGCCGGGCGGTAGTTCACACCATTTGCTTATGTTTTTCGAGTCGCCTTCGTCGCACGTCAGTGACGTCCAAGCTTCGAACTGGGAAAGATAAATCTGGCCATTCAACTTATGCAAAAGGTGCGATTTGCTGAGACGATCCATAACCGGTCCTTTTACTTCGGAGAGATGAAAGCCTATGCTCAAGCTCTTCAGCCTCTGATTGATTGCTTCAAGGCTTTCGAGCGCGGAATAGTCGACGTCGTTCACGGCAGAAAACATCAGCACGACGTTCCTGACGTCACCTCCGACGGGCACGCGGGCCGTCAGCAAGTCCTCCAGAAATCGCGCATTCACAAAATACAGGCTTTCGTCGATCCGGAGCGTCACCAGAGCTGGATCAGTTACGACCTGATGGCGCAAAATGTTGCGGAAGTGCTGGGTGCTCGGCACAAGGCCGACCTCAGCGACATGAGGCCGGGAAGTTTTATAAAGGTGCAGCAGAACTGAAATGACTACACCTGCTGCGACGCCAATCTCCACGCCGAGTCCTAGAGTAAGCAGGATTGTAGTTGCAACTGCGATGAAATCCGCGCTGGAAATTATCCATGTTTTCTTCAGAACCGAAAGGTCGACGAGGCTGAGGACAGCCACAATGATGGTGGCGGCGAGCGTCGCGTTCGGTAGGTAGTAAACCAGGGGTGTCAGGGCCATTGCAGCAATGGCGAGTCCAACAGCCGTATATGCGCCCGCCGCCGGGGTTTCCGCACCGGCGTCGAAATTCACAACCGACCGGGAAAAACCGCCAGTAACAGGGTACCCGCCTGTAAAAGCTGCACCGAGGTTTGCTGCCCCAAGAGCAATAAGTTCCTGGTCCGGATCAATGCGCTGCTGTTTTTTGGCTGCAAGCGTCTGGGCAACCGACACAGATTCGACAAAACCAATCACGGAGATCAGAACCGCAGGCACTAACAGGACCCGGATCAGATCTCCAGACAACCCTGGCATGGTGAACGGGGGCAGGCTTTGCGGCACATCACCAACAATTCTGACACCTGCCGCATTCAAATCAAAAACCCAAACAGCAACAGTTGTTGCCACCACTGCGGCGACGGGCCCGGCCTTGGCCGCGATATCTGCAACAGCTTCGGGGGCGCCCAGCCGTCTCAAACTTGGTTTCAACCCTTTGCGCACCCAGAACAGAAACATCGCGGCCAGGCCTCCGATGATCACAGTAATACCATTCGCTTCGTCGAGACGGACAAGGAGTGCGCCCAGCATTTCCGGCAAGGTGTGCCCACTGGCGCTGATGCCAAAGATATGCTTGAGCTGGCTTGTGGCGATCAGAATGCCCGAGGCCGTGATAAAGCCTGCAATGACCGGATGGCTGAGGAAGTTGGCCAGAAAGCCGAGCCGGAAAACACCCATCAGAAGAAGAAAACCGCCCGACAGGAATGCTAGGGTCAAGGCGGCGAAAGCATAGTCGGCTGTTCCCTGTTCTGTTACCTGTCCGATGGCTGAAGCAGTCAGCAATGACACGACAGCAACCGAACCAACCGCCAATGCGCAGCTCGTCCCGAAGATCGCGTAGAGGATGATGGGCGCAATAGAAGCATAGATACCTGCCTCTGGAGGCAAGCCGGCCAGCAGAGCATAGGCCAGTGATTGCGGGACCAGCATGATGGTTACGATCAGCGCCGCAATCAGGTCGTTCGAGAACGCTGCACGATCGTATGTGCGTCCCCATTCGAGAATGGGCAGATAACTGCGAAAATCAGGCATGTCAGTCCGTACGGAAAATTGGAAGTGTGCGCTCCGGGCGAGGTGTAGACCGCTGCAGGAGGTTGTGCTGCAAAGGGCAGTTAGCCGCTTGCCTGAACCTGTCTCCCGTTTTCCCGGTGCCAGGCACCGACATCAAAAGATACGTGATCGCCAAAGCTGTCTATCCGGGTTTCCTGGGGCAGGTTGGCCGGGCAGTATCTGGCTTGGGCGGTCGGCAAATGTTGTACATTGGATTGCGTCGCAAGCCACTTATCTGCGGAAAACAGCGTGCTTTGACGCAAGACCACATTCCAGATGAAGTAGTGGTGCGGGATAACGACCCGCGGTTTTATCTGGCGGATAACGTCTTCGGCCATTGGATAGCCAAGGACATGCTCTGAATCGTCAACGGGCAGCAGCAAAATGTCGATGTGCCCTAGCTGCTCCCAGATATGTTTCGGGGGATTGTGCCTGTTGTCACCCCAATGAAGAATACGCAGCCCGCCGGTTTCCACCAAAAGCATGCAATTGTCCCAGCTACGGGCGTTGTTCGGCGGCAGCACGGGGTTGCCGCCGAAATAGGTGTTGATTTTCTGGAACTCGTAAGGCGCGAAGGTTTCGTCGGTGGCGTGTTTGTCAGCGATACCGGTGATTTTCAGATCGCCAAACTCATAATTTCCGATCAACCGGTCCAGCAGTACGCTGGCGTCCAGCCGGTGCAGCGCGTCATGATCGAAATGGGCATGGGTCGATGCCCCAATGTCCACGCTGGTTTCCGGAAAGTCATGAAAGAACCAGTCAGCCTTGCCGGTCGGCAGGTTGCGCCAGGGGTCGATCATCAACGTGATACCGGCAGGCGTGGTGATCCGAAAGGCAGATCCGCCGAAATAGGCAATCTCCACGTCATCCTGTTGCGGCTGGCAATCTTGCCGGTATTCCATCATCCGGTTGTGGTTTCTGGCTGAACGCCAGGCCGAAAGCCCCGAGCTTATTGTCATAATGTCCCGCCCGCCATGTCACTCTGCCAGATGGCAGGCAACCCGGCTGCCATTAATGTTGCGCATCTGTGGACGGACCTGAGAGCACTGCGCGGTTGCAATCGGACAGCGCGGATGGAACGCGCAGCCAGAGGGCGGGTTGATCGGGTCGGGAATTTCGCCTTGGGGCGGCTCCACTTCACGGCCGAATGCGTCCATTTTAGGTGCCGCTACCAACAGCATCTGAGTATAGGGGTGTTTGGGCGCCTCAAACAGATCGTCGGGGGCTGCCTCCTCGACCAGGCGGCCCAGATACAGCACGCCAATCCTGTCGGAGATATGACGCACCACCGTCAAATCATGGCTGATGAACAGATAGGTGAGGCCGAGGTCGTCCTTAAGATCGCTCATAAGGTTCAACACTTGTGCCTGCACTGAAACATCAAGTGCCGAGGTCGGTTCATCGCAGACGATCAGTCGGGGCTGGGAGGCCAACGAACGGGCGATGCAGATCCGCTGGCGCTGGCCGCCGGAAAACTCATGCGGGAACTTGTCGGCGTCTTCTGCCGAGAGGCCCACCTGCTCCAGCAGACGCTCAGCCAGCTCTTTGGTGTCACCGCCCTTGGCGGCGACCGGTTCTGCAATAATATCCCGCACCCGCCAGCGCGGATTCATCGACGCATAGGGATCCTGAAAGATCATCTGGATCGCATCGCGTGCCTTGGCAATCGCAGCGGCATCCGTTTCCTGGTTCAGATCCACGCCCGAAACTTTGACGGCACCGCTGGAGTTTTCCAAAAGATCGACCACCATCTTGCCAATGGTAGACTTGCCGGATCCGCTTTCGCCCACCAGCGAATAAACGGTCTTTTCCTTGATGTCGAAACTGACATCCGAGACCGCAGTCAAATGCGATTTGGGAAGCCGTTCCAGCACCCGGTTCAGCCAGGGCTTGGAAACATCGAAGACCCGGGTCAGCTCATTGACGGAAACGATGGCGTTCATGCTGCGCCCTCCAGTTTGATTGCATGCCAGCAGGCGGAACGGCCATTGTCGGCCTCAAGCGTCGGCGGCGGGCTGTTGCGGCAGCGTTCAGTTGCCCGTTCGCAGCGCGGCGAAAAAGCACACCCCTGCGGCAGGCTGTGCAGCCGCGGCATAGCGCCGGGGATCTGGCGCAGGCGGCGCTGCCCGGCCGATGCCGAAGGTGTCGAACCCATCAACCCGTCCGTATAGGGGTGGCGCGGCCGGGTGACTACTTCACGCACATCGCCGATTTCAGCCATGCGGCCGGCATACATCACCGCCACACGGTCAGCAGCTTCTGCAATCACCCCCATGTCATGGGTGATCAGCATCACCGCAGTACCGCGTTCACGGCACAGCCGTTTAAGCAGCGCGATGATCTGCGCCTGCACCGAAACATCCAGCGCAGTCGTAGGCTCATCAGCGATGATCAAAGAGGGTTCGGCGCACAGGGCAAGCCCAATCACAACCCGCTGGCGCATGCCGCCGGAAAACTCGTGCGGGTAGCTGTCGATACGCTCGGAAGCTGCCGGGATGCCGACTTCCTCCAACGCAGCAATAGCGCGGGCACGGGCCTCAGGCTTGGTCAGCTCCAGATGCTCCATCATGGTTTCGGTCAGCTGATCACCGATCCGCAACAGCGGGTTGAGCGAGGTCAGCGGATCCTGGAAGATCATTCCAATCTCTTTGCCGCGCAGCCGCCGCATTTTTTCACGCGGCAGGTTGTCGATACGCTGCCCGTTCAGCCGGATCTCACCTCCGGTGATGCGGGCGGGCGGATTCAGAAGACCTATGACTGCATTGCCAGCCATGGACTTGCCTGCGCCGCTCTCGCCGACGACGCCGAGGATTTCGCCCGGAGCGATGTCATAGCTGACCTTGTCGGTGGCACAAAGGCGTGCGTGACGGGTTGGGATTTCGACCACAAGGTCACGAATGGAAAGGACAGGATCAGTCATTAGCGCAACTTCGGATTAAGGGCATCGCGCAGCCAGTCACCCAGCATGTTCACGCTCAGCGCAAGTGTCAGAAGGGTCAGGGCAGGAAACAGGAGGATCCACCACTCACCAGAGAACAGGAAACCTTGGCCGATACGGATCAGGGTTCCGAGTGAAGGCTGTGTAGGCGGCGCGCCGACACCCAGAAAGCTGAGTGTTGCTTCGGCGATAATGGCCAGCGCCAGGGAGATCGTCGCAATGACCAGAACCGGTGACAGAACGTTAGGGAGGAGATGGCGGATCATGATGACCCACCTGGAACGCCCGATCAGCCGCGCCGCCTGCACATACTCCCGGTTTTTTCGACCAATGTCGCTCCGCGAACCACACGGGCAAACTGGACCCATTCACCCAGGCCAATGGCCAGGATCAGGACCCAGATTGCCATCTGGTCGCGGTATTCAACCGGGGTAACTCCTTTGACAATCCCGAAGATCAGCATGGCGACAAGAATCGACGGGAAGGTGAGCTGCACATCGGCAACCCGCATGATGATGGTTTCGGTCCAACCGCCGACATAGCCGGCAAGCAAGCCGAGAATAATGCCCAGAACCATCGCAAAAGTAACGGACAGCACACCGACCATCAGTGAAATGCGCATGCCGTATAAAATAGTGGAAAACACGTCCCTGCCCTGATCATCCGTTCCCAGCAGGAAGACTTCCCCGGTGAACTCATTGGGGTGCATTGGTTTTGAAAAACCGTTCATCAGGTTCAGGGTTGCTGGGTCGAACGGGTTGTGCGGTGCGATAAGCGGAGCAAAGATTACTGCCAGTGCCAAGACCAGCACGATCAATGCGGACACCACCGCAACGGGAGAGTTTCGGAAGTTCCAGGCAAGGTCGGAATGCCAGATGTTTTTGAGTTTTTGCATTAGTGTGCTCCTGCCTTGCTGGTCCGCAGGCGCGGGTCGATGAGGAAGTAGAGAAGGTCAACAATCAGGTTGATGCCAACAAAGAGAACCGAAATCAGCATCAGATAAGCTGCCATAACAGGGATATCGACGAACTGGACCGCGTTGATGAACAACAGTCCTACGCCCGGCCACTGAAAAACGGTCTCGGTGATGATCGCAAAAGCAATGATGCTGCCCAATTGCAGGCCGATGATGGTGATGACAGGCACCATGGTGTTGACTAGCGCGTGGCGAAAGTAGACTGCCCTTTCCCCTAAGCCTCGTGCCCGGGCAAACCGGATGTAGTCGGTACGCAGAACCTCCAGCATTTCCGAACGGACAAGCCGCATGATCAGCGTCATCTGATAAAGGCCAAGCGTGATGCTGGGCAGAACAAGAGACATAAGGCCGCTTTTGGTCAGAAACCCGGTGGACCATTGTCCAAGCATCACTGTCTCTCCGCGCCCGAAGGAGGGCAGCCAGCCCAGTTCGACCGAAAACACATAGATCAGCAGGATGCCTATCAAGAATGTTGGTAGCGAGACCCCGATTAAAGAGGCGGTCATAATCGTGTTGGCCAGCCAGCCATCCCGCCTGATCGCCGTGAAAACACCCAGCCCGATTCCCAGCACCATGGCCAGGGTGCCTGAAACCAGCGCAAGTTCCAGAGTAGCGGGCGCGCGCTCAATCAGGATGTCTGCGACGGGCCGCCCCTGGCGGTAACTGAGACCGAAATTGCCCTGGGCGGCGTTTTCAAGAAAGCGCCAGTACTGGACCGGAAACGGCTGGTCCAATCCCAGGTCGGCGCGCAGGCGCACAACGTCTTCGGCTGTGCGCTCCTGTCCCAGCATGTTCTCGATCGGGTCGCCCACAAAGCGAAACATGGAAAAGGCGACAAGACCGACCACAAACAGAACCAGAACGGACTGCATTATGCGGCGGATGATATAGGCTAACATTGACTTTGATCTCCCTGACCGAAGACTGCGACAGCCCGCGGGGGTGTTCCCCGCAAGCGGACGCGAACTCCGGCGCAGGCACCCTCACACAAGGGTGCCTGACTGGTTTTCCTTATTTGAAGGCGAAGTATTTGAACTTCGGGCTGTCTTCCGGATCGACGATTGCGTCGACATGGGACTTCATGCCCCAGTTCAACACCTGATGGTGAATCGGGAGGTACAGCACGTCTTCCTGCACCTGGTCCCAGATCGCGCCAATCGATTCATTGCGTGCGGCGATATTGGTCTCGCTCGCTAGTGCCTCGATTGCTTTGTCCAGTTGGGCGTTTGAATAGCGTGTGTTGTTCCACGACCCATAAGCCTCGCCTTTGGAATGGACCAGAAAGTTGAAGATGTACTCTGAGTCATAGGTCGGAACACCCCAGCCCAGCATGTAGAAGTCGGATTCCAGATTGTTGATCAACGGGAAATGCTGAGCCTTGGGTTTCGCGTCCAGGTTCACCTTTATGCCGATTTGGGCGAACATACCGACCGAGGCCTGGCAGATTGCCTCATCATTGATGTAGCGGTCGTTCGGGCAGTCCAGCTTGATTGAGAAACCGTCGCCGTAACCCGCCTCTTCCATCAGCGCCTTTGCCGCTGCGATGTCTGTTGCCGGAACTTTGTCCAATTCAGCAGTCCAGCCGTTCACGAAGGGCGGCAGTGCCACACCGGCGGGCTGCGACTGGCCGCGCATCACAATCTTCTGGATGGCTTCGCGGTTGATTGCCATGTTCATCGCCTGGCGCACACGCACGTCTGACAGCGGGTTCTTGCCATCGACATTGTCGTTGGCCAGATCCGCATCGCCCTGGTTCATCCCAAAGAAGATCACCCGGTTCTGCGGTGCCTTGCGCACGTCCAGGCCTTCTGAACCGTCCACACGGGAAAGATCCTGCACTGGCACGTCCTGGATGAAGTCCACTTCACCGGACAGAAGGGCAGCGACACGGGTCGCCGGATTCTGGATCGGCGACGCCTCGATCCGCGTCACTTCCAATGGGAACTGCCCCATGCCCCAATAGCCGTCAAAACGCTCCAGAACGGTTTTCACGTCCGGCTCGCGGCTGACCACCTTGTACGGGCCGGTGCCGTTGGCGTTCTTGGCAGCATAGGTGCTTTCGCCACCCTCATAATCCTGCACGTCCACCGCACCGTTGGCCTCTGCCCAGCCCTTGTCCATGATCAGCAGGTTGGTGAGATTGTTGGGCATGATCGGGTTCGGGCCTTTGGTCACGATCTCAACCGTGTAGGGGCCGGTGGAACGGACTTCCGCAACCGAGGCCAGCACTTCCCGGTAGTTGCTTTTTTCGGTCATTGCCCGGTACAGCGAAAAGACCACGTCTTCACTGTCAAAGTCAGCGCCGTCGTGGAACCTGACCCCTTCGCGCAGGGTGAAGGTCCAGACATTCGGGTCATTTTCCGAAGGCGCCCATTCGGTGGCAAGGCCAGGAACCAGCCCGCCTTTCATGTCACGGTCCACTAGCGGCTCCATGATCTGGCGGCCAAGCGTGATCGTCGGCCCCTCGTTCTGGGCATGCGGATCAAGGGTCAGTGCATCGCCCGCACGTGCCCATTTCAGGGTTTCAGCATATGCTGGAATACCTGCAGCAGCGCAAAGCACGCTGCTCAGCAGAAGCGACTTGAGTTTCATGTTTCTCCTCCGTGTTGCCTCTGAAGGCACGGGAAACCCGTTCGGCAAACCGGGTGGTTTGCCAGAGCGCCGTCAAAGGTCCATTATTGGTGAGGCCTTGCGTTCCTCCACGATACGCAAGTCAACTTTTTGAGCGCTGAGGTCTGAGCGGCATTTCAGCGCAAATTTACTTTGATTGGTTTTGGGTGATTTTTTGACCCAAAGTTCGCGTCATTTTATTGATATTGGGGTATTTGATCTAATTTTCTGGCCAAATGCGATCAAAACAACATCATCGCGCTCACGTAGCACTGATCTTCTCCCGCTGCGCAAACGCTGGCTGCGCGCGTTCTGCAACCACATCCGGGCCTCTCCCACAAAGCTGTTCTGCCGTTATGAAGTGGAACACGGAGAACCAGAATAGGAATGAAGCAGTACAAGCCTGTAGAGATTGTCACTAAGCTACGGCAGGTTGAGGTGCCTCCCGAACAGACCTTGGTTCAGCCGTAGAGAAAGGAAGTACCGTCCCGCTCTTCAAGGATTGGTCCCGGTTGCGGCGTAAGGATGGTAGGTATTTCGCTGATTACCGTACCGGCGAATGCCCGGAAACGGGAACACCGCTGCTCCGCCGCAAATCGCGTTCTGTACCTGAGAGCGGATACTGCGTCGGCAAACACCCGGAAGGGCAACGGCAGCAAAGTCCCGCACTGTGTGAATTCACCGGGTTCAGAAGCTCGCTGTCGCAGCGAACGGCAGAAACGGCGGGCTGCGCCGCAGCGAAAATCCTCGGTCGGTTGCGTCAAACGGCCGAGTTTGCAAAGGGCGCTTCCTGCGCTTCCCGGCCCCTGGTGCTGACTGCAGCATTGGAGGCTGCGCGCCAAGGCGGTTCAATGGCCGCTTTCAGGAAGTTGGCCAGAATTTTTCGCGCCGGCAGCATCCTGAGCGTGACGTCCTGCACTAATGACCGCTGCGGGCTGGCTCGAGCCGATCACGGGTAGCCAGGAACGCTGTCACGGCGGACAGCCCGGCGCTGCGTCGCCGCAAGGCGGCAGTGAGCCCAATGCAACGAATGCTGCGCTAGACATAAACGGGCAAAAAACGCGCTAAGCCGCCGCTGGCCGAAGTAGTGTCGGCAATTATGCGGGCCTCGTCATGACCTGGCTGTTTCACGGCGCATCCCAGCTTTACAGTCTTTCGGACATCGTGCAGCCTTTTGGAAGTGCTAATGGGGGCAAGCGACTCGAAGTAACCTTTCGGCCCTGCGACCGCTGTGTCTCCCGGCTTGGCGATTTTGGCACCAGCTAGGTCACGGCAGACAGCACAGCGTACGACAATGCCCTGGCCGAGACGATCAACGGCTTGTTCAAAGCCGAGGTCATTCACCGCCGCGGCCCTTGGCGCAACTTGGAGGCAGTGGAATACGCAACACTCGAATGGGTGGACTGGTTCAATAACCGCCGTCTGCTTGAGCCAATCGGGAACATTCCGCCGGCAGAAGCAGAGGCCAATTTCTACGCCGCTCTGGAAACTGAGGACATTGCAGCATAACAAACTGAAATCAGCCTCCGGCAAACCCGGGGCGGTTCAACTCGCCGTGAAGCAGCTATCCAATTGCAGACGCTGACAGCGGCACAGAATAGGAGGACGTCTGGCGTGTTTCAAAATGCAGGTCAACATTTGCACGCCTCAAGGAGCTGGATGTTGAGGACGACTTCGGCTTACGTTTTCAGGTATTGAGGCGCTCAGAGAATACTCGGCAGCGCATACTGTCAATCCGCGCCTATCCAGTTTTGACTAGCTGCTTGATCTCTCGAAGATAGTTGTCTCGCGTTGCAAATAGGCTCGCTTCGAAGGCCTCAACAAGTGCGCTCGCTGGTTGGAACTTTGACCGCAGCAAAGTGCTCTTGAAGGGCAAGGTCGTTGTGAACCTCCGGAAGACAACAGGCCTGTGTTTGAAGCTGAGGGCCGAAAACGGGTTGATGATTGCAACACCAACCCCCTGCGCAACCGCTTCTGCTGCCATTATGGAGTTATGCACTTCAATCGTTGTCGCAGGGACAACTCCCAAAGCCTCAAGCACACCGTTCAAACGCTGTGTATAGGCATCGTTCTGCCCTAATGCGACAAATCTCTGCTGGTCCAGATCCTGCGGGGAGATTTCCGCTTTTCTGCAAAGCGGGTGGTCTTCAGGCAGCATGCAGATTTCCGGAGCATCCGTGAACGGCTGATGCACCGTTCCCTCTGGTTCAATCGCATAGGCGGCAAGCCCGATGTCGCATTGCCGGGACGCCACCAGTTCCGAAATTGTCGGGGTTTGCCGGGTCGTTACCACCGTTTGGACATCCGGTCTGCTGGAATTGAACGCCTTCACGGCTGATACCAGAAACCCCTGCGAGTAGGCCGGGGCACAAGCAATGTGGATTCTGCCTTGCTGTAGGTTGCGGATTTCCTCGGCAGCCCGGCTGATACGCCGAATGCTGCGAAAGGATGTGTCGACCTCCTCGTAAAGCAGAAGTGCTTCCTGCGTCGGCACAACACGGTTCCCCGACCGATTGAAGAGCGTCATTTTCACGGCGTCTTCCAGCTGCCGGAGCGACCTGCTGACGGCAGGCTGCGAGGTGTTCAGGATCTCGGCTGCGCCGGTCACGGTGCCCACTGACATCGTCGCGTGAAAGCACTCCAGAAGTCTTGAATTCAGCTGCATCTGCTTTTCCGCCTTTAGAACCGCGCTCCGGAACTATCCTTGTTAGCATATCAAAAGTGAATGCTGAAGTCGCGAACTTGTATTGTTCTTTAGGCTAAAGGCCGGGCCACACTGCTCTCGAACCAAAAAACGGGAAGAGATTCAGGGATGCGGAACGGCGGTGCTGGCTGCTCTCTATCCAAGTCAGGGAAGAGCACATGACGATGTATGATTTCTACGCGGACACCAAGACCAAGCCGACGGCAGAGATGCGTAAGGCCGTGCTGGAGTGTGCTGTCGGCGACGAGCAGAAAGATGAGGACCCGACCACTTCGGAACTGTGCGCCCGTGTCGCCAAGCTTCTGGGCAAGGAAGCGGCAGTTTTTCTGCCGTCTGGCACCATGTGCAACGAGATTGCCATCAAGGTGCATACGAACCCCGGCGACGAAGTGATCTGCGAGCAAAGCTGCCACATCATCAATTTCGAAACCGGAGGCCCTGCAGCCATCAGCGGAGTGATGATACGGGCGATTGAAGGCAGCAACGGGATCTTCACCGCAGATCAGGTCCGCGCCTGCATCCGCCCCAATTCGCGCTACATGCCGGAAAGCACGCTGCTGTGCGTAGAGCAGACCGCCAATATGGGCGGTGGCGCCATCTGGCCGCTTGAACAGCTGGACAACGTGGCAAAGGCCGCGAAAGACGCAGGTCTTGCCACGCACATGGATGGTGCGCGTCTCATGAACGCGGTTGCCAAGACCGGTATCCCCGCCGCGCGCTATGCACAACACTACGACACGGTCTGGATTGACTTCACCAAAGGGCTCGGTGCGCCCGTGGGCGCTGTTCTGGCGGGCACGCAGGATTTTATCGTTCAGGCCTGGAGGTTGAAACAGCGGCTTGGCGGCGCGATGCGGCAGTCGGGCATCGTCGCCTCCATGTGCCTGTACGCCCTGGACCATCATGTGGACCGTCTTGCCGAGGATAATGACCTTGCGGCACACCTCGGGCAGGAAATCGCCAAGCTTCCGATGGTCAGCCAAGTGCTGCCGGTTGAAACAAACATCGTGATTTTCGACCTGACAAGCGACGCGCCAAATGCGGCCGAAGTGGTCGAACAGCTGAAAGCAGAAGGCATCCTGACGGGCGCGTTTGGCGAACGGCGCATCCGCGTAGTTACCCACATCGATGTCAACCCGGCTGCGGGCGAGGTGCTGCTTCAAGGCCTCTCAAAACTGCTCGGAACCCCCAAGAAAGAGGAAGTGTTCAATGATGCATGATGCTTTGACACCTGCCGAGGCGCTGGTTCGCGTCGAAGAGCTTTCCAAGGTGTTTCACACGGCGGACGGCCGGGCCATCAACGCGCTGAAGTCTGTATCAACCCACGTGAGCAGGGGGGAAGTGGTCGCCATCATCGGCCCCAGCGGATCCGGGAAAAGCACCTTTTTGCGGGCTTTGAACGGGCTGGACCCGTTGACGTCCGGCCATATCTACATCGATGGCGTCGACTTGGCCGACCGCTCCACGGACATGAATGCGCTGCGCGCGGACGTCGGCATGGTGTTTCAGCATTTCAACCTGTTCCAGCACAAGACATCGCTCGAAAACATTACTCTGCCTCAGACCCTGGTCCGCAAACGCTCCAAGAAAGAAGCCGAAGAGACTGCAATGGATCTTTTGCGCCAGCTTGGGCTGGATCATCTGGCCAACAATTACCCTTCTCAGCTTTCTGGCGGCCAGCAGCAGCGCATAGCAATTGCCCGCGCCTTAGCGATGCAACCGAAATTGATGCTGTTCGACGAGGCCACTTCGGCACTGGATCCCGAAATGGTGGGTGAAGTGCTTGACCTCATGAAAGGTCTGGCAGCTGACGGCATGACCATGTGCCTTGTGACCCATGAAATGAATTTTGCCCGCGAAGTCTGCGACCGGGTCCTGTTCATGGACGGCGGCGAATTGGTGGAGACCGGCAAACCTGCCGAATTCTTCGAAAATCCGGAAACCGACCGGGCAAGCCAGTTTCTCGACAAAGTTCTCTAACCATCACGCAATCTTAGGGAGGAAATGTGATGAACTTCTTCAAAACCCTGCTTGCAGGGGCCGCTACTTTTGTGGCTGCTCACACTGCATCGTTTTCAGAAGCCGAGGCGGATACAGTCTCCGACATTGTGAACCGCGGCGCGCTGAACATTGCTGTTCAGACACAGGGCCCGCCGTTCAGTTTTGTTGACAAGCATGGTGAACGCACCGGGTTCGCCGTCGAAGTGGTGAAGCTGATTGCCCAGGACATGGGTGTCGAAATCGAGTTTCACGACTACGAATGGAAAGGGCTGATCCCGTCGCTTCTGGCGAAAAAGGTCGACTTTATTGCCGCCGATATGACACCCACGCCGCAGCGGGCGCTGCAGCTCAACTTCACTGAACCGTTCTACTACAGCGAAGTCGTGGCTTACACCAATGGCAACAGCACCGCTGCCACTTGGCAGGACTTGAACCAGGAAGGCGTCAAGATTGGCGTTCCGCAGGCCAGCTCACACGTCAAATTCGTGCGGGACAACCTGCCCAATGCAACAGTTGTTGAGCTTTCCGGCGGCAGCCCGGCCGTCGCCCAGGCACTCTCTGTCGGCCGTGTGGACGCGGGTGTAACGGCCCGTGAAATCGCGGTCCAGTTCACCCGCGAATTCGAAGGTGTGCGTGTCGTTGACGGGGTGATCGTGAAGTCGCCGCTGAGTTTCCCGGTTCGGCCTCAGGACACGCACCTGCAGTCCTGGCTGAACAACTGGTTCCGGATCAAACACGCCGACCGCACAATCGAACGGATGCTGGAATACTGGGTCCTGACCGACGCCTGGGAAGCCGATCACAAGTAATCCTCTTCGACCTTCATCGAGGGGGCAGAAGCGGCCCCCTCGAAACGGCATGATCCAAGGGAGGCGATGATGAGCCTTATCGAAATCTATAACTACCGGGTCGTGTCCAAATACCTTCCCGAGTTCGCTTGGGGTCTTTGGGCAACGCTTTGGATTTCCTGCCTGTGCCTAGTATTGGCCTTGGTTCTGGGAACCCTGATTACAGTTGCCCGGCGCTCCCGCAAGCGGTGGTTGTCAGCTCCGGTGGCAATCTACGTCGAAGCCATCCGCAGTACACCGCTGCTGGTTCAGCTCTACCTTGTCTATTACGGGCTGTCTCAAATTCCCGTGCTAAACATTCCTGTCCCCGCGCTAGCCTGCGGTATCTTCGCACTGACCGTACATACGGCAGCCTACATGAGCGAAATCATCCGCGGCGGCATTGAGTCCGTGGACCGGGGGCAATTTGAAGGCGCCAAAGCAGTCGGCATGACCGAGCGCCAGGCTATGCTGCACATCATCTACCCGCAGGCTTTTGCAAACATTGTGCCAGCGCTGCTGGGCCAGACGGCGGTCCTGATCAAGGACAGCTCCATCCTCAGCTTCATAGCTGTATTCGAACTGCTGGGCGCCGGGCTGATGGTTCTGTCCGACCGGGTGATGCCCGTCGAAGCCTTCCTGACCGCGGCCTTCGGATACCTGCTGATCTACATTCTCATGCTGCAGTTGTCATCCATCGCCAAGCGCAAGCTGGCAGGCAACACCTGGCGCCAACGGTAAGGAGGCCACCATGTGGGAACTCACTCTGCAAACCATGCCATTCCTTCTGGAAGGCTTTCTGAACACGATCCTCATTTCACTGGCAGCAATCACCTGCGGCAGCCTGGTGGGCCTGCTGCTGGGGCTGGCACGGACTGTTGGACCAGGATACCTGGGAAACTTGGTCGGGCTTTACGTGCATCTCGTGCGGGCGACACCATTCCTGGTGCAGATCTACATCGTCTATTACGTGCTGCCGACGTCAGGCTGGGGCATCTTCGATTTTTCGAACTTCGTAGCCGCAGTGATCGCGCTCACGATCTACACCTCCTCGTACACGGCCGAAATTATACGCGGATCTCTCGAGGCCGTACCGAAAGGACAATGGGAAGGTGCCGCAGCAGTGGGCATGACAATGTGGCAAAGGCTGCTGAACGTCATCCTGCCGCAGGCTTGGAAACTCACCCTGCCACCGCTTGCTGGGGTCTACGTCCTAGTTATCAAGGGCACTTCCATCTTGTCGGTGATCGGCGTGGTCGAACTGATGCGGCAGGGTGAGGATGCGATCCACCGCCATCCGGCACATATCATGTGGATCCTGTTCCTCTGCGCCGCCCTTTACTTCCTCTACTGCTTCCCGATCCTTCGCGGCATCAAACATATGGAAGCCCGGATCGCCCTCCGCGGCCGCCGGAACCCGGCCAATGAGGAAGGCTGGTAAATCCAAGTCGTCCTAGCTTTCCGGTACAAGGGCGGCCACCCGAGACTCCCCGTGAGACAGGCAGGCATTAACCCGTCGAGCAGTCCCAAATCAACGAGGCAAAGCCATGGTAAAACAATCAAAAACAACTTTGTTCATTGGGGCTGGGAACATGGCTCAGTCAATTCTGACTGGATATAAAGCCAGTGGCGGCGACATGGCCCAAGTCTCGGTTCTGGATCCATTTGCGGATGTGGAATTGGCAGTTGGCCTGAACCTGAAAGGCCTCTACCGGCGGACTGACGAAATTGAACCGGACACGCTGTTTGATGTTGTCGTCCTGGCTGTCAAACCGCAGATTTTCGAGACCATCGGCACTGATTGGGCTTCTGTTTTGATCGACGGTGGGACAGTCATTTCGATTATGGCGGGTGTCAGCAGCACGCGTATAACCGCCTGCGCAGGGAAGCCTTGCTCTGTCGTTCGCTGCATGCCGAACATGGCCGCTGCCGTCGGTAGATCAGTCAACGTTGCTTACACCGCGGACAGCACTCGGAAAAAGACCTTTGAAACGCTCTTCTCAGGCTCTGGTGCCATTCGATGGCTCGCAAACGAGGACGACATGCACCTTACCACAGCAATCTCCGGCAGCGGCCCAGCTTACTTCTTTGCGTTCGTCGAAGCTCTTGCACAAGCGGGAACAAAGGCCGGTTTGCCTGCGCAACTTTCTCTTGATCTGTCGATTGACACAATGATCGGAGCCGCCGACCTGCTGAAAACGAAAAGGACCCCAGCGGACCTGCGTCAAAGCGTTACGTCTAAAGGAGGAACTACTGCGGCTGCATTGGATGCCTTTGGACTGCACGACAATTTGAAGGCTATCGTTGAAGATGCCGTAGCAGCAGCCGTGGCCCGCTCCCGTGAACTCTCTCTTTGAGTAAGGCTCAGGCCCCATTGTTTTCAGCCGATAGCCATAGTTCATCCTCGGAAAATCGAGCTGTTACATGTTTGATCGTTGCGAACTAGGCAACTCCGAAAACTGAGGAGAGAGCCGCTTAACCAACTGAAATCTGCCTCCGGCAACCCCGGCGCGGTTCACAACAATCATCTATAGGCTATCAGTCCCGGCTTTATTAATGGGCTGCGTGTCCTGCGATTTAGGACACGCAGCCCGATAGGAGTTGCCATCCTACTCTTATTGACTATCCGCGCAGCGGTTGACCACTTTCCCTGGATTCATGACACCTAAGGGGTCAAAGGCATTCTTCAGTGCGTTCATGAAATGACGCTTGATCGGGTCTCCATAGTTTTGATCAAGCGGCAGCTTGTCCTGCCCAAGACCATACTCAGCGCTGAACGAGCCGTCGAGTTTTGCGACGAGATCGTAAATACAGGGAGAAACCTTTGCGCTCACTTCATCGAGGTAGGCTGGAGACTCGGCACCTTCCGGGGCAAGCACGTTGAAGTGTACATTGCCATCCCCAACATGGCCGTAAACAGACAGACGGGCTCCTTGCCCGTACCGGTTGACGAGATCGGAGCCAAGTTCAATGAACCTGGCCATATCAGAGATACGAACAGAAACATCATGCTTCACTGAGCCGCCGTTGAGCACTTCACCTTCGGGGATGTGTTCACGCAGGTTCCAAAAGTCCTGTCTTTGCTGTTCGCTTGTTGCAATGACACCGTCCACGATTATTTCGCCGGACATTCCATCCTCAAAGAACGCTTCGATGGCCTGGTCGAGGCCCAGAACCGGGGAGGACGATGCGGCCTCGATCAGCACGAAATGTTCGGAAGGGGTTTGAATGGGGCGGCGCAATTCAGGCTTGCCGGCAAAGAGAAGGTCGAGAGATGCACCAGAGATGTATTCGAACGACGTGACCGCCTCACCTGTATACCGCTGAGCTTTTGCCAAGAGCGGCATCAAATCACTGATCTCATTGATCGCCAGAAAGGCAGTGACGCGGCTCGCTGCAGGCAAAAACAGACGCAAAGAGGCTCCGGTGACGATACCGAGCGAGCCTTCCGCGCCAATCAGAAGCTGGTGCAACGCATACCCTCGATTGTCCTTCCGCAGCGGGGACAGGTTGCTGAGCACTTGGCCATCCGGCAGCACGACCTCGAGGCCCAGAACCAGGTCCCGGGTAATCCCGTAGCGAACTGCCGAAACCCCTCCGGCATTTGTCGAAATGTTCCCGCCAATTTGGCACGATTGCTGAGAACCAAGCGACAAGGGGAACATCAAGTTCTCCTGTTCCGCCGCTTCATGGATCTCGGAGAGAATGCATCCCGCGTCCACAGTGATCGAGAGGTTGTCGGCATCCACTTCCCGGATCTTGTTCATGCGCTGCAAGCTGATCAGCAGTTGCTGGCCGCTTTCGTCCGGGGTCGCGCCACCGCAATATCCTGTGTTGCCGCCGACCGGGACAAGGGCGACGTTGTGCAGATTGCAAAGTTTGACAATTGAGGCCACTTCCTCAGTCGAACGGGGGCGCAACAGTGCCGGGCTTTCGCCGGTATACTTCTTCCGGAAGTCAGTTGTGTAGCCGTTGATTATGTCTTTGTCGTTCACCACGATCTCTGCCGGCAGCTCCGCCAGCACTTGTTCATATGGAGTCATCACGCACCCTCTTGTGTTTGACCGGCATGGTAATGGGCGCTCGTTTCATGAAATTCTGTTTTCTTGTCCGGAAAAGGCATTCTGTGCCGCCTTGGCTGAAGTTTGAGCCATCAAACTGTTTGCCGTCTCATAGATCGCTGAACGAACGCTCCGCCAAGATCACGAGGTCCAGGCACCAAGCTGCAACCCGTCAAAGGCAGGCCGTCAGTAAAAAATGAGCGCCAGAATCGGCAGTCTGACGGCAGTCGGCGCAAAACAAAAGATGGCACTGAAGGACTTGGTTAAGCCCACAGATTCTGCCGTTTCACTGCAGCCTTCAGCATAATCAGGATTTTCCGTGCTCCTACTCTGTTTGGACCAAAGAGGAGGAGGGGAACCTTTGGCGATGCCGGAAGCACCACAGTTTTATGACCTTGCGAACACAGGCGATTGGCTGGCGGTGGTCTCGGCAGGCTGGACCGCAAACCGCTGCTGACCTTGTTCGCTCTGCTGACGCTCTCACAGCCGAGCACGAGAAAGCCGCGTGCGGGAACACCCTCGACCACGACATCCTTCGGTTATGAGGAGAGATACTGAAGATGAAAACATTCCTGAAATATCTGGCAGCTGGATCTGTTGCATTGCAGCTTGCCGCGCCCGCATTTGCCGCCGATATGCGGCTGAAGTTCGCCGGGGTTTTCCCGGTAGATCACCAGGGTTCCAAAATGATGGAACAAGTCAAAGCAGATATCGAGGCCGCAGATGTAGGCCTGAAGATCTCGGTGTTCCCAGCAAACCAGCTTGGGTCCGGCGAAGCACTGCTGGAAGACGTCGCGCGCGGGAACATCGATTTTGCCGCTGCATTTCTTTATGCAGACACCGATCCGCGACTTGAAATCCTGTCCATGCCGTTTCTTGTGAGCGATTGGGACGAGATGAACTCAGTCATGCGCGACCTGGATTCCGAGTTCAACACCATCATTCAGGAAACTCTTTCTGACCACGGTGTGCGCCTTCTGGGTCAAAACCCCGAAGGTTTTGTCGGCATCGTGGCCACTGAAGAGCCGGCAAACTGGAACAACTTCGACGCTAAGAACATGAACATTCGTGTCTGGTCCTCGAACGTTGTGAAGTCGATGGTTGAGACCCTCGGCTACCAGGCGACAACCATGTCGTGGGGCGACATCTTCCCTGCAATTCAGTCAGGCATTGTTGATGGCGCAATCTGCTGCACGAAGACTGCAACTTACTCAATCTTTGCAAAGAGCGACGTGGGTTCGCATTTCGTCCAGTACAATTCGATCCCCGAGAACACGTCCTACTACGTTTCGGAAAAGACCTGGGAAGAGCTGAACGAAGAGCAGCGTGAAGTCGTGCAAGCGGCCTTCACCAAGGCATCGGATGATTTCTTCGCCTACAACCGTGAAAACGATGCAGTCTTCGAGCAGAAGCTGGTCGAAAGCGGCTACACCATTCTGAAGTTGTCGCCGGAAGAGCAGCAGGCCATGGCCAGCAAGGTACGCAGCGAAATCTGGCCCATGCTTGAAGAAAGTGTCGGTAAGGATAACATCGATCGCCTTCTCTCCAGCCTGAAATAAACTACTCAAAACACAAGAAGGGCCGGCCGTCACAGGTCGGCCCAAGTGTATGAATACAGGGGGAAATCTATGGCGCATATAGCCGAGATATTACCAAAGGGTATCGCAACGCCTCTTCAGGGCTCCCTGAGGATGATGCGCTGGATCGTGATCCTCAGCGGATTTCTGATGTCAGTCACGTTCTTTCTGGTCGTGATCATCAGATATGGTTTCAATGGTGATCTATTCGCCTATGAGGAATGGCTGCTGACAGCCTGTTTCTGGGGCTTCTTTGCTGGATCAGCTTTGGCCTCCGAACGCGGACACCACATTAATGCAGACATCCTCGGGATTATTATCACAAACCCAAGACTGCGATGGTGGCGCCGGTTGATCGTGCTGACCATTGAACTGGTGGTGACCGCAGCCATTCTCTACTGGGGGTATCTGATGCTGGCCGAGGAGCTGGCCAAATACCCGATCTGGAAAACCACCCCGGCCCTGAAGATCCCATATTTCGCTTGGCGGGTCTCAATCTTCCTTGGCTTCTTCTTCATGACGGTTTTTGCCGCGGCGTATCTTTACGCGCACATCAGAGGCATCGAAATTGACTATGGGGATGACACAGACGCCGAAGATATGAACAAGAAAAAGGAGGCGGGCCAGTGATTATTGCAGGCAGTCTGGTCATTATCTGCGGCATGCTGCTGCTCGGTGTCAGCGTCTATGTGGCATTTGGTGCAGTTCTTCTTTTCCTTGCGGCCATGGGAGGGCACGAAGTTTCAGGCTACCTGCCGTCGGGCTCAACGAAACTGCGTTCCCTGGTTCTTCTGGCCATTCCTCTCTTCATGATTGCAGGGACAATAATGGAGCGTGGCAAAATCGCGGCTCCGCTTGTCAGCCTTGCCGAGCTGTTCATCGGCCACCTGAAAGGCGGGTTGAGCGCAGCAACCGTTCTGGCCTGCGGGATTTTCGGATCCATCTCCGGTGCCGCCAATGCGACTCTGACTTGTATCGGCAGTATCATGATGCCGCATCTTCGCCGCGCGAATTACCCGGAAGGGCAATCTGCCGCGCTGATCGTATGCGCAAGCCCCTTGGGCCTCCTGATCCCGCCCAGTGGAAACCATATTCTCTATGGCTGGGTGGCGCAGCAGTCAGTTCTTAAGTGCTTTCTATCGACTGTCGTCCCTGCGCTCATTCTGATAACTCTGCTTATCGCTGTGAACCAGTTCATGCTGCGTAAGTATGACGATATCGAACTGCTGGAGCGCCCGCAGGAGTTTGGCATGGCATTCCGCCAAAAGGCAACTCTGGCCTTTCCGGCTTTGCTGATGCCGCTCATCATTCTGGGGGGGATCTACGGCGGTATCATGACGCCGACAGAAGCCGCCGGCGTTGCGGTTGTCTACGCTATTCCTGTGGCAATCTATGTCTACCGCGGCCTGACTTGGCGGGCTCTGGTTGAAGCGCTGACGGATTCAGGCGTGATCATCGGCGTCGTCATGGTGATGATCTTCATGGTGCTTATCGTCAGCAAATTCCTGATCTTTGAGGATATCCCGAACATCGCGAAGGATCTGGTCTACTCTGTGTCAGACAACCCGATTGTGATCCTGCTGATGGTCAACCTGGTCATGATCCTGATCGGTATGCTGATGGACGACATCTCTGGCCTTCTGCTGTCGACACCGATCCTGCTGCCGATCGTGCAAGGCGTAGGAATGGACCCGATCCATTTTGCCGCTGTGCTGGGGGTCAACCTTGGAATGGCAAACATTACGCCGCCTACCGCCCCCTTGCTGTATCTCGGGGCGAAAATCACCAAGACGCCAGTATCCAGCATGTTGCTGCCGACGCTGATCTTTATCATCTTCGCGTGGCTTCCAACTTTGGCTTTGACGACATTCGTGCCGGAGATCGCTCTATGGTTGCCCGAGCTGCTGCTGGGGTGATCCCAAAATCCGGCTCTTCCGCAGCTGGAGCTGAGTTTTGAAGAAAGAACCGGCCGCACCTTCGCAGGTGCGGCCTTTTTTTCTACGTCTTTGGCCTCTGCCATTGGCGGCAGTGATTCCCGGAAACGTCTTAGAGGTCAGAAGTGCTTCAAATCTCCCTTGGTGGAGAGCTCCAGCAGAAATTGCTTCCTGCTAACACGGCTGCAGTACAAAATTCCACCAAAGGAGAGTGGCGCGAAACTCACTCTCTCAAGGCATGCGCAGCTGGCATACCGGGGATGATGACTTGGTGGTTTATTGAGTAAAAGCAGTGTCTTAAAATTTCTCCCAAGCTCAACAACAGAGCTTACCAACATCATTCACAGGAGACGAAAATGACCAAAGACCTCAAGGATACGGTGGAACTTTTCGGGTTTGTTGCAACTGGCCTCGCCGTCATTGGAGCAATGGTTGTCGCTTCGCTGGCATGAGTTCTTCCGCGGAGTGTACCAGCACTGAAATTCCAAAACATACCTTTTGAAAGCCGGCCTAACCGCCGGCTTTCATAGTTTTGGAGGAACAAGTTTAGGCACGAATGAGCTAAACTTCCACTTAAGCCTTAGACTAAGGCAGAGTGCGGTCACGAGCTGCCAATTTCCCCACCCGCCGGGGTGAAAACAGATTGTGCTGGCAACAGCTTCCACCAAAGCATCCTGTGCTGAATACCGGCTGAGAAGAGCAGAAAACACCGGACAGAACAGTCCTCAATAAAGAAACAGTCAGTCCTGATTGTTAGTTGAGGAAGACCATGCTCGAACACCAAAACCGCTTCTCCGCTCTCGAAGAGAAAATCAAGAAGGCAGGCCTGGACGCCTTTCTGATTTCGACGAAAGACAGCATCTTTTACTTCACTGGTTTCCGCTACGAACCCTTTGAACGGCCTTTCTTCATTGTCGTCCGTCCGGGTAACGAACCTGTCTTTCTGACACCCCGGATCGAAGCCGAAAACATGGCGACCATCGCTGTGCCGCACCAGATCGTCGAATACATCGACTACCCCGCACCGGCCGGCGGCAGCTACATCGAAGCGCTGCAATCTGTGTTGCCTGCCGATGCAAACATCGGCGTCGAAATGTCGATCACCGGTGAATTGCTGGTGGCATTGTCCAGCTGGTCGCCTCAGGTTCTGCCTTATGTCGAACAGCTCCGCATGGTCAAAAGCCCTTACGAGGTTGCTGCCATCCGTAAGGCGGCGAAGTATTCAGACCGTGGCCTGAAGCTAGCGATGGATTTGGCCCGTCACGGCGGCCGCATTGCGGACACCGACAAGGCGAACAGCCTGTTGCGGGAGGAAATCACGCAACAAGAAGGGTATCTTGACCCTTATATTTCAAACATCTGGCAGGGTATTTGGTCCGCACCCTTCAGTGCCCAGCCACACCGCTTTCCAGAGCCCTCGGACACCCTGATAGAAGGGCCGAATGTCGGTCTCTCTTTCCTGCGTGTGAATGGGTATTCCGCGGAAACCGAACGCACCTTCTTTGTGACCTCTCCCAGCAAAGAAGATGCCGAGGTCTTCAACACCATGGTCGAAGCCGGAAAGAAAGGCTTCGCAGCTCTGCGCCCAGGCGTCAGTTGCCACGATGTCGACCACAAGGTGATGGAGTTTCTTCGCGCCGAGGGCTTTGGAAACAATCTGCTGCACCGTACCGGACATGGGATCGGCATGGGAGGTCACGAAGGCCCCTGGGTTGCCGAAGGCAGTGACGACGTCCTGCAGGAGAACATGGTGATCAGCATCGAGCCAGGCATCTACTGGCGCGGTCAGGGCGGGTTCCGCCACTCGGACACCGTTCTGATCACCAATGACGGATACGAGATGCTGACCGACATGCCCCATGACATTGCGTCAATGACATTGGGCAGCTGACGTCCAAATCAAAACCAAACCAACAAGGAGAACCCAAATGAAACACATGCTTCTCGCAAGCGTGGCGGCGCTGTCGTTTGCTGTCACCAGCACCACAGCAATCGCTGACAATGTCACGCTGAACCTTTCCAACGAGTATTCGGCCACTTCTATCCATGGGGTTGGCGATGCGCGCTTTGCCTCATTGGTCGCCGAAAAGACCGGCGGGTCCGTCGAAATCGTGGTCCACTACGGTGGTGCCTTGGGCTACAAATCGGCTGATCACTTTGACGCCGTCGGTGAGGGAGCCCTGGAAATCGCCGACACCTACGGCGGCGCGCTTGGCGGCATTGATCCGCTTTTCCTGATCTCTTCGTTGCCTTTCTTCGTGACCACAGTGGAAGAGGCCGAGTTGCTCTACAAGGTGGCTGAACCCGAGTTCAAAAAGGTCTTTGAAGAAAACGACCAGATCCTGCTCTACGCCTCTCCCTGGCCGCCGTCAGGCATCTGGGCCACTGATGCGAAGAACTCGACCGATGCATTGGCGGGACTGAAAATCCGCACCTATGACAAAAACGGCACCACTGCTCTGAACGAACTGGGCGCAGCCGCGGTTCGCTTGTCCTGGGCCGACGTTGTTCCGTCTATCTCGACGGGAGCTATCGATGCGGTCCTGACCTCTGCTGAGGGCGGGGTCTCTGGCAGTTTCTGGGAACACTTCGACACGTTCACTGAAATCTACAACTACGCGATCCCGCTGAATTTCGTCCACATCTCGAAGGATACCTTCGACGGTCTTAGCGAAGAGCAGCAGGCTGCCGTCCTCGAAGCCGCCGCCGAAACCCGCGATCAGAACTGGGCTGCCATCCCGGACCGTCTTGCGGAAACTTACGGTCATCTTGCTGAAAACAAGGTGTCCGTGGTCACATCAGACGACGACACCTACCGGACCGCTCTTCAAACCGCCGGCGAAGCTGCTCTGAAGGACTGGCTGGAGACCACCGGCGACCGGGGGCAAGCCCTGATCGACGCCTTCAATGCAGCGAAAGCTCAATAATACCCCACAAGTCGGTGGCGTCCCCTGATGCCACCGACGATCCTGGAGAATACCATGCGACTTCTTCTGCGTGCGATTGATGCTGTGTCCTATTCCGCCCTGATTTGCGCGGCTGCCATTCTCATCTACGCCGTTTCACACATCCTGCTCGAAACCGTCATGAGGACTTTGTTCGATACCTCGACCCACGTTCTGGATGAGTTCATTGGCTTCGCGGTTCTGTCCATTACCTTCTTGTCGCTGTCCTGGACACTGCGGGACGGAGGCATGATCCAGGTGAACCTGCTGACACTCAGGCTCCCGCGCAGAATTAAGCAAGTGATCGAATTCATCGTGGCCGCCTGTGCAACAGGTCTGGGTGCCTACTTCTGCACTTTCCTATGGCGCAACCTGATCAAGAACTGGAAGCGCGGCGCAGTCAGCGAAAGCGTGGCCGAAGTTCCATTGTGGATACCCGATGCCATCGTTTTTGTCGGGGCCTGCTTACTGGTGTTGCAGTTATCGGCCCTTGCCATCCGCCCATTCATTCCAAAGACACAGGAGGGCTAATCATGGACCCCGTTACAACAGCACTCGCCGTTTTCATTCTGATGCTCGCTGTTTTGGCGACTGGTATGTGGGTATTTCTTGCCCTCGCCACCGCTGCCGCAGTTTCGCTGTTCGCCTTCATGGGTTTCCCGCCTGACAAAATCGGAGCGATTGCCAGCCGGATCATTGTGCGAAGCGCCTCCTCCTGGGAACTTGCTGCTGTTCCAATGTTCATCTGGATGGGAGAAATCATGTTCCGGACGGATATTTCCGAACGGCTCTACAAAGGTCTCTCTCCGCTCGTATCAAAAATTCCTGGAGGGTTGCTGCATACCAATGTTTTGGGATCAGCTCTCTTTGCCGCCGTTTCCGGATCCAGCGCGGCGACAACTGCCACTGTGGGCCGGATCACCACAAGTGAGTTGAACCAGCGGGGATATTCCCAAAGCCTCGCGCTTGGTTCCCTTGCCGGTGCCGGCAGCCTTGGGCTTCTCATTCCGCCATCCATTGTCCTGATCATCTACGGGGTTCTGGCCGAAGTTTCGATTGCAAAGCTGTTTATCGCTGGTGTGGTTCCTGGCCTCATGATCGCAGCATTTTATGCTGCCTATTTGGCCGCAAGATGCGCAATTACACCAGCACTTGCACCCAAGGACGCAATCAGCAAGGAAGACGCCCGGCCAAGTGCTATTCTAGGAAACCTTGCTCCGGTCTTTGGCCTTATCCTGGTCGTTCTGGGGTCGATTTATACCGGGTGGGCAACGCCCTCTGAAGCAGCAGCCATCGGTGTCTTTGCCGCACTCTGTTTCGCGGCAATCAGCAAGCAAATGTCACGCGCCATGCTGGCAGAGTCGCTGATCAATGCGCTCAAAACCTCATGCATGGTCTGTTCAATCCTGATGTGCGCAGCCTTTCTGTCGTCCGCTATCGGCTACATGCACATCCCGCGAAATATTGCAGTGGCGATCGATGCACTGAACCTGTCCCCCTATGTCCTGATCGCTTCACTGGCTCTATTCTACATTCTGCTCGGGTTCTTCCTGGATGGCATTTCGATCATCGTGATGAGCCTGCCGATCACTCTGCCTGTTGTTGTCGCCGCTGGCTTTGACCCGATCTGGTATGGCATTTTCCTGGTTATCATGATTGAGCTGGGCCAGATGACACCGCCTGTTGGCTTCAATCTGTTTGTCATTCAGGGTTTCTCCGGCGTGCCGATCCACAAGGTGGCCGTCTATGCGATACCTTTCTTCCTTTTGATGTGTTTCGCCGTACTGCTGATGGTCGTCTTTCCGCAAATTGCGCTTTGGCTTCCAGCCTATCTGGCAGGCTAAGACATGACGGCATCCAGCAAACCAAGGCGAACACAGGCCGAAAGGTCCGCGGCGACACAGGCCCGGATTTTGGAGGCAGCACAGTTCCTGATCGTTGATCGGGGACTGGCGCACACGTCAACACAAGACATCGCCCGTCAGGCCAAGGTGTCACGGGGTGCGATGCTGCACCACTTCCCATCGCGTAAGGAACTCATTCAGGCGGCCTATGCTGGGATGCTCTGCCGCGAGGCGGATCTGCTGCGTAGTTTCACTCGGGCACTGAAACCTGGTCAAAACCGACTGAAAGCCCTTACCGAATACATCTGGGAAAGATATCAAAGCGGAATCTTTCAGGTGTCCATGGACTACCTGTCCGAGGCCCGCGTGAATGAGACAGAACTGGCTTATGTCGCTGCAGAATCCCAAAAATTCAACGAGGCGCTCAATGACGTCTGGCACGTCGAACTCGCGGCGTTCGGCTGTAGCGCAGACATACGGCAAGCCATGATGAACGAATTCATGTGCCTCGTTCGCGGCATGGCATTCCAAAGCCAATGGCGCGATGATCCGGCGTACTTTCAGAATATGCTGCAAAACTGGCTTCTTAGAGCACGATCCACTTTAATTCCCGCGAAGTCAGCCGGGTAGATGCAGCACAAAATGCTGTCAAAGGAAAAACGACGGCTAAAAATGCCGTTCCCAGCTGCAAAACGCACTTTCCTTCCGGCAGTTTCCCTTACCCTCAATTGAAAGCTCATACGGGAAAGAAACCGATGCGATCCAACTCTCTTATCGAAAAAGACCGGGCCCACTATTTCCACCCTGTGGTTCCAATCCGCGCTCACGAAAAGCGGGGCGTAACTGTCATGCAGTCGGGGAAGGGTGTGTTCCTGACTGACTCCGAAGGCAATGAACTGCTCGACGGCTTTGCTGGTCTGTGGTGCGTAAACGCAGGCTATGGCCACGAGAATGTTGTTGCCGCTGCCACTGAGCAAATGCAGCGCTTGCCCTATGCAACCGGGTATTTCCACTTTGGCAGCGAGCCGGCAATTGAACTGGCAGCCAAGCTCGCCGAGTTGTCTCCTGGCGATCTGGACCACGTGTTCTTCACCCTGGGCGGTTCGGACGCGGTGGATACCGTGATCCGCATGGTGCGCTACTACTTCAACGCCCGCGGCGAAAGCTCCAAGAAGCACTTCATCGCGCTGGAAAAGGGCTACCACGGCTCCAGTTCGAACGGGGCCGGACTGACGGCTCTGCCGGTCTTCCATGATAAGTTCGATCTGCCGATGCAGTGGCAGCACCACATCGCCTCACCCTATCCCTACCGCAACGAAGCTGCGTCGTCGGACGAGGAAATCATCGCGCAGGGTGTTGCCAACCTGAAAGCCAAGGTTGCAGAGCTTGGTGCTGAAAACACTGCTGCGTTCATCATGGAACTGGTCCAGGGCTCAGGCGGTGTGATTGTACCGCCGGAAGGTTATGCCAAGGCTATGCAGGACACCTGCCGCGAACTGGGCATCCTGTTCATTGTGGATGAGGTCATCACGGGCTTTGGCCGGACCGGGCCGATGTTTGGCTGCGAGCACGAAGGGCTGACGCCTGACTTCCTGACAACCGCCAAAGGCCTGACCTCGGGCTATGCGCCTATGGGTGCGGTGTTCGTTTCGGATGCCATCTATCAGGCGATTGCAGATGCGGCGCCCGAGGGCGTGCCCTTCGGCCATGGCTTCACCTACTCAGGTCATCCGGTCAGCGCGGCTGTCGCGCTGGAGGTGATCAAGCTTTATGAAGGTGGTATGATCGAGAATTCGAAAAAGGTTGGCGCCTATTTCGAACAGCAGCTTAAAACCCTGCTGGATCATCCGGTTGTTGGCGAAGTGCGCGCCAAGGGACTATTGGCCGCCATTGAGATCGTCTCGAACAAGGAAACCAAGGCGAAACCCGCCAAGGACAAGAATGTTGCGGGTCGTCTTGCCACAGCGGGCTACGAAAATGGCGTAATTTTCCGGGCCTTTGCCGATGACGTCATCGGGCTCGCCCCGCCCATCTGTATCACCGAAGCTGAGGTGGATCTATTGATCACCCGACTTCGTGCAACACTGGACACTATTCTGGACGTAGAAGGATAATCCTCATGAAACTGTCTGATTTCAAAGCCCTCACATTCGATGTCTATGGCACCCTGCTTGATTGGGAAACCGGCATGGTCACCGGCCTGAAGCCGCTGACCGACCGTGTGAGCCGCAGCCTGACACGCGACGACATTCTCGAAGCGCATGCCTTCTACGAAAGCACAACTCAGCGCTATACGCCGTCGAAGAAATACTACGAGCTGCTGCCCGTGGTGTATCGCCGCTTGGCCGAAGAATGGAACGTCGAAGTGACCTGGGAAGAGTGCGAAGCCTATGGCCGTTCCGCACGTCACTGGCCCGCGTTTGACGACACAATCGAGGCGCTGACCTACCTGAAGAAACACTTCAAACTGGTGGTTCTGACCAACACCGATAACCTCACCTTCTCGGGCGCCAATACCCGCCTTGGTGTGCATTTCGACGGCGTCTACACCGCCGAGGACGTGGGCAGCTACAAGCCGTTTGATCGTAACTTCGACTACATGATCGAGATGCTGGCACGTCAGGGCATTCAGAAGCATGAAATTCTGCATACCGCAGAAAGCATGTTCCATGACCACGCACCTGCCAACAAATATGGCCTGTCCAACTGCTGGATCTACCGCCGCCACGACCAAGAAGGTTTTGGCGCCACCATGAACCCCGGCGACATGCCGAAATATGACTTCCAGTTCAATAGCATGATGGACATGGTCAAGGCACATCAGGCAGAGTTGGCTGGCTAAACTCCAGGAGGGAAGAATATGGTGGGGACGCCGAAACTCGACCGGATCGACATCAATATTCTTTCCACCCTGCAAGCGCAGGGCAATATCACCAATGTAAACTTGGCGGAGGCTGTGGGATTGTCTCCCAGCCCCTGCCTGCAAAGGGTAAAGCGGCTTGAGAAAGCGGGCTACATCCAGAATTACCGGGCCGTCATTAACCTCAAGAAACTGGCTGAGCACGTAACGGTTTTCACCGAAGTCACACTGGCCGACCACCGCCGCAAGGACTTCGTTCGGTTCGAGAACGAAATCCGCAAGCATGACAACGTAGTGGACTGCTACTTGCTGAGTGGCGGATATGACTACCTGTTGAAGTTTGTCGCGCGCGGTGTGTCCCAGTATCAGGAGATCATGGAGGATCTTCTGGAGCGGAACCTCGGCATCGATAAGTACTTCTCCTACATCGTGATTAAGCCGGTTGTCGAAAAGCATAGCGTGCCGATCCAGGACCTGGTCGACCGGGACTAAGGTGCCGCACAAAATGCTGAAGCCCGGCCAAATGCGGCGCAGGATGCTACCGGATTGGCAAATTCAAGACTTCCCCTCGCGCAAACCCGATAGGATTTTCCTAACTGCTGGAGTTGGAAATTATGAACCTTCAAGACATCTCTCTGTTTCGTCAGCAAAACCTGGTGGCGGGCGAATGGATCGACGCCGACAATGGCGCGACGATCGAAGTTGACAACCCTTCAACACTTTCTGTTGTCGGCACTGTGCCGAACTGCGGTTCCGACGAAACGCACCGCGCAATTGCAGCTGCCGAGGCTTGCTTTGCGACCTTCCGCAAAACCACAGCAGCACATCGTGGCGCACTGCTGGAGAAGTGGTTCGACCTGATCATGGAAGCTCAGGATGACCTGGCCACGCTCATGACCCTGGAGCAGGGCAAACCTTTCGCTGAAGCCAAAGGCGAAATCGCCTATGCTGCGTCGTTCGTGAAATGGTTCGCGGAAGAGGGGAAGCGTGTCTATGGCGAAACCATCCCCAGCCCGGTTCAGGACCGGCGTATCATCGTGCAGAAACAGCCTGTCGGCGTCTGCGCCATCATCACGCCCTGGAATTTCCCGGCGGCGATGATCACCCGGAAAATCGCCCCGGCCCTGGCCGCAGGTTGCCCGGTTGTCATCAAACCGTCGGAGTTCACGCCTTTCACGGCCCTTGCACTCGGTGTGCTGGCGGAACGCGCGGGTTTCCCGACCGGCGCTGTCAACATTGTCACCGGAGATCCTGCAGGCGTCGGCGGCGCGTTGACCGGCAGCTCCGTCGTACGCAAGCTGTCCTTCACCGGCTCCACCCGCGTGGGCAAGCTGCTTATGGAGCAATGCGCAGGCACCATGAAGCGTCTCAGCCTAGAGCTGGGCGGCAACGCTCCCTTTATCATCTTTGACGATGCCGATCTGGATCTGGCCGTCGAAGGTGTCATGGCTTCGAAGTTCCGCAATGCGGGGCAGACCTGTGTCTGTGCCAATCGGATCTTTGTCCAGGCCGGTGTCTACGATGCCTTCGCTGAAAAGCTGGCATCTGTAGTTGGAAACATGAAGCTGGGTGACGGGTTTGAGGACGGCGTCGAAATTGGTCCGATGATCAATGAGGCGGCCATCGCCAAGATCAAATCGCATCTGGACGATGCCACGGCCAAGGGCGGAACGGTCATCGTTGGCGGCACCCAGGACGACACCAGCACGCGCTTCATCAGCCCGGCGGTCGTCACAGGTGTGACCACCGATATGATCGTGGCGGACGAAGAGACCTTTGGCCCGGTCGCGCCGCTCTTCAAGTTCGACACCGAGGAAGAAGCGCTTGCAGCAGCCAACGCGACTCCTTACGGGCTGGCGGCCTATTTCTACACCAACGACCTGACCCGCACATTCCGTGTTAGCGAAGAGTTGGAAACCGGTATGATCGGCATCAATGTCGGCGGCTTTGCCACTGAGGTCGCGCCCTTCGGCGGCATCAAGGAAAGCGGCCTGGGCCGTGAGGGTGCGCATCAGGGTATCGATGAATACCTGGAAGTCAAAACCCTGCATATCGGCGGCATCGCGTAAGGAAATCTGGCTATGACAAAAACATATCGTATCGCTGCCATTCCGGGAGACGGGATCGGCAAAGAGGTTCTGCCGGTCGGCCAGCGCGTCATTGACCTTGTGGCGCAAAAGCACAACTTCACTGTGGACTGGACCGAATTCGACTGGTCCTGCGAACGCTATCACGAAACGGGCCGGATGATGCCCGAAGATGGCATCGAGCAGATGAAGGCGTTTGACAGCATCTTCCTTGGTGCGGTCGGTTTTCCCGGTGTTCCGGATCACGTGTCGCTTTGGGGTCTGTTGATCCCGCTGCGCCGCGAATTGGATCAATACGCCAATGTCCGGCCTGTGCGCCTCCTGAAGGGCATTACCTCGCCCCTGGCCGGGCGTGGTTCCGATGATATCGACATGATCATCGTGCGTGAAAACGTCGAGGGGGAATACTCCGAGATCGGCGGGCGCGTCTATCAAGGCACGGAAAACGAGGCCGCTATTCAGGAAAGCATCCTGACCCGCCGCGGCACGGACCGGATCATGGACTATGCGTTCAACGTGGCCAAAACCCGCAAACGCAAACATGTGTCTTCGGCCACCAAGTCGAATGGCATCATTCACACAATGCCGTTCTGGGACGAACGTTTTGCCGCCGCGGCCGAGCGCCATCCGGGCATTGATACGGCTCAGTTCCATATTGACATCATGACCGCGAACTTTGTCCTGCATCCGGATTGGTTCGACGTGGTTGTGGCCTCGAACCTCTTTGGCGACATCCTGTCCGACCTGGGTCCGGCCGTCGCTGGATCGATCGGTATCGCGCCCTCGGCCAACATCAACCCGGAGGGCAAATACCCTTCGATGTTTGAACCGGTCCATGGCTCGGCGCCTGACATCGCAGGCAAAGGCGTCGCTAACCCCGTTGCTGCAGTCTGGACCGCTGCCATGATGCTGGAGCATCTGGGCGAAGCAGGCGCCGCAGCTGAGATCGAACAAGCCATTGAAACTTCTTTGGCAAGCCCTGATACCAAGACACGCGATTTGGGCGGCACTGCCGACACTGCAGGATCGGAAGCCGCCATTCTGGCCGCACTGTCGTAAGGAACAAAGACATGAAAAAAGCAGAGATCGTCTATGATGATTTTGCCAAGGTGGAAATGCGCCTGGGCAAGATCGTCGAGGTCAAGGATTTCACCCGCGCGCGCAATCCCTCCTACAAGGTCTGCGTAGATTTTGGTGAGCTGGGTCAGCGCTGGTCCAGCGCTCAGATCAAAAACTACTCCGAAGAAGAACTGCTTGGACGGCACGTTGTCTGCGTGGTGAATATGCCGCCGCGCAACATTGCCGGTTTCAAATCTGAAGTCCTGGTTATGGGTGTCCCGAACGAAGCTGGTGAGACTATCCTGCTGCAGCCCTCGCAGGATGCGGTTCTGGGAAGCGAAGTCTTCTGATGTCGGCCCGGCACACAGGATTGGGTTCGCTGGCGGTTCTCTCATGGGGCACATTGGGGGTTCTTGGCGCCTTTTCAGCCTCCCTGCCGCCCTATCTGGTCCTGACGTTCTGCTTTGCGATCGCGGCGGGCATGGGGCTTGCTATATGCGCCGCCACGGGCCGCAAGCCAGTGCGTCTGCTGGACCGCAGCACCCTCTTGTTTGCCGGGCTTTTGGCCGCCTACCATTTGGCCTATCTGGAAGCTTTCCATCACGCAGATCCCATCCCAGTGTCGCTGATCAATTACCTATGGCCTGCTTGCCTGATCATCCTTGGCAACCTGTTCTTCCAACTGCGCAGCGGGTTCCCGGGTTACCTTGGAGCCGCGCTTGGTTTTGCCGGGGTGTTAATCTTGATCGGCAAAGATGGATTTGCACTCCAGCTATCTGAGACACTCGGCTACGGCCTTGCCTTTGTTGGCGCCATTCTCTGGGCGTTGTTCTCAAACCTGCGCCGCCACGATCAGTCAGATGCTATCTCTGCAATGACGACAATCTGCTTTGCCTCCTCATTGCTTTGCGGTCTCTGGTGGATTGCAAAAGGGGCGGACCTGCCTGCGCTGAGCGCCTCGGATGTTTGGGTCATTGCAGCGCTTGGTCTGGGGCCTGCCGGGGGAGCGTTTTTTCTCTGGGATCTGGGTATGCGTCAGGGTCATGCTGCTCTGCTTGGCGTCCTTGGTTACTCAGCTCCGGTATTCTCCACCATACTCATGCTCGCGCTCGGGTTGGGTCAGCCAGGCTGGGAAATCTTTGCTGCGATAGCCTTCATCACTGCAGGCGGGATCGTGGTTCACACCGGATCAAAAGGCTCGGCGAAGGGCGCTGTTGAAGCTGAAACCAGGTGAAAGGGTAATGGAGCAACGTCCGCTCTTGCCTCAGAACAAGCAGATCGTCTCACGCAGATCAAAAATGCTGCTTTGCTGGGGCTTTTGTGTTTTCGTTCTGATCTCTGTGGGGGTCGCAATCCTGCTTGTCTGAGTTTAGGTGCAGTTTCCTTTTCGTTTTCCTGCGGGTTGCTGAACGTTCACAATTTTGCAGTGTGGTGAGACGAAGCTACCTATAATGCTCAAAGTAGCGAGCGCCCGCCTCCGGCTCTTACAGTGGGTTTTCACAGGCGATTTGCGTAGATCGACGCCAATGGAACAGCTGTAGTGCCTTTTACTT
>NZ_JAKFZM010000043.1:0-33977 GCF_021654205.1 Leisingera sp. MMG026
TTACACCAAATGGAAGATCAAGACCCTCTATAAAGGCCAGCCGGTCTGCCGCCTCCAGAACTTTATCCGGCGTCGCGGCCCCAACATCATCCTTCAGCCGCAAAAACCCATGATTGCAGCGTGGATCAGCAAGACATTCTTCCAACGCCACTTTGGTTTTCTTTGAAACTTTGCCCGAGACTTCTGTCAGAAACCCTGCCTGGAGTGCATGCAGCGCGGAGCGAACGGAGCGCTCCATGATCTTCCGCGAGGGTTCGAATATCGCGTTCAGCGACGCCCATCGGAATCCAAAATCAATGGGAGGTTCAATGGCCGGGCCTGTTCTTGAGCTTTCCAGAACAAGCACAGAATGCAGCTTCGCGCGATCTCGCTCTTTCGCCCGCCGAAACCCGAGATGGCGCAGAATATCAAGGCGGTGACGGCGGGCAGCGTCTGATTGCAGATCGTATAGATGAACATGGGCGTCCAACTGTTCCTCGGCATATTGGATGCGCTCGCTAGCGATTTCTTGCAATGCCTCAGGAAAATACCCGCAACTGCGAAAATGAACCAGCTGAAGCGCCAAGCCCGCGCGCAGCGCGCGCCGGTATCCCTGCACAAAATCCAATTCGCCAAACGAGAGGCTCCACGCTTTCAGCTCTTCTCGCTCCATCCGAGTGCCCCTTGACCAAAAGCGTGAACTTCCCGAGGAATCAGAAAACCGTCAAGCGCGCTCTCGTTCCACTCTTGTTCCTCACAGTCCTCATCTGTGCACGCTTCGGGCGGTTTGGCCAAAAAGTGCAACCGCAAAAACCCTTAGCCGGAGCCTGTGTTTGCGGGTTGCGGCGCCGCGGCGATTCACTACATTGCTCTTAGCTTAGTAAAACAGTAGGGAATTTGGGAATGCTCACCGACACCGGCCGCTTTGACACCCCGAACGGGGCAAAATACCTGCAGCAGCTTTGCAAGCATTTCTCCCATAAGGTCGAGGTGCAGTTCGACACCGCCGATGAAACCGGCCAGGGCACCGTGGCGCTGGGAATGGGGCCCGCAACCCTGCATGCAACCGGTCAGGATCTGACCGCCAAAGTCACCGCCCCGACCCCCGAGGAGCTCGATCATGCGCGGCAGATCATCGACAATCACCTCGCCCGTTTTGCCTTTCGTGAAGAGTTCAAAAACATGACCTGGCAATCCGCGACAGCCCCGGCCTGATCTTTACCGTATTCGGTAAATTTCTTGAGAGTCCCCCGTTCGCAATCGAAATTTATCGAAAACGGTAAAATCTGTTGATTCAGCTCCGGCGATAGGGCATATTTACCGTATTCGATAAACCGGAGCCCGCATGACAGATCAGAAGCAGCCAGAGCTGATCGGCCTCGGCCAGTCCATCCGCAGCATCCGCAAGACCAAGGGGCTCAGCCTGACCCAGCTTGCGCAATTGACCGGGGCCAGTGTTTCGGCGCTCTCCACCATCGAAACCGGCACCCGCGACGCGCGGGCGTCGACCCTGTACCGCATCGCCAAGGCCCTGCGCGTGCCGGTGGCCGAGCTGTTCGGAACGCCCCATGACGCGGCGCCGCACGGCGGCACCGCCAGCGGATACGACCTTGGAGACCTGGAATGACCCTTCAGGTTCCGGTTTTTTATGCACAGTTTCTGGTTGGCAGCGTCGCGGTGCATGACGACGGCAGCACAGGGTTTGCCTATACGCCGGAATGGATAAACACCCCCCGCGCCTTCCCCATCTCGGTGCTGATGCCGCTGCAGCCTGATCCGTTTCCGAACCGGATCGTGGCCCCCTGGCTGGCAAACCTGCTGCCCGAAGAACAGCAGCTGGAAACCCTCAGCCGGTCCCTTGGCCTGTCGAAAACAGACGCCGTTGCCCTGCTGCGCGAAATCGGCGGCGACACTGCCGGGGCGCTGTCCTTTGACAGCCCCTCCCTGCCGGACCAGTGGGACTATGTCCTGCTGACAGATTACTACCGCACCTCTTGCCCCGAAGACGCGCTGCAGGCGCATTTCAACGACCTGGCCCAGCGGCCTTTTCTGGCCGGTGCCGATGGCGTCCGCCTGTCGCTGGCAGGCGGGCAGCAGAAATCCGCCCTCGCCGTTCTGGACGCCGGCGGCCGCCCGGTGCTGCAGCTGCCAGAAGACGGCAGCAGGCTGGCCATTCCCAGAAACGGCGCCCCCTCCACCGTCATCCTCAAGCCGGACAATCCGCGGCTGCCGGGCATCGTTGAGAATGAGCTTTATTGCCTGACCCTTGCGCAAAAAACCGGCATCCCCGCCGCGCAGGCGGCATCCCTCGCCCTGGGGGCCCGCTCGGCCATTTGCGTCCTGCGCTATGACCGGCATCTGTCCGCCTCCGGACATATCCAGCGCCTGCATCAGGAGGATTTTGCCCAGGCCACCGCCACGCCGCCAGGGCGCAAGTATGAGGCCGGATCGGTGCCGGGTTTCACCCTTGCCGATCTGTTCACCGCCGCCGGGCATCTTGAACCACAGGACGTTCTCACCCTGTTCGACCAGTTTGCCTTCAACATCCTGGTGGCCAACACCGACGCCCACGCCAAGAATTATTCCATGCTGCACCGGCTTGGCCCGTCGGTTGAACTTGCCCCGCTTTACGATGTCTCAACGGTTCTGCCCTGGCCTGCCGTAAACCAGTATTTCGCCCAGAAAATCGGCGGCCGCAAACGCAAGCCCGCGGACGTGACACCGGATCACTTTGCCCGCATCGCAACCGAGCTGGGCTTCCGCCCCGCCGAAGTCCTGAACCGGATCACCCGGCTGGTGGATCTGATGGTGGAACACCGGCCCGCGGCGGAGCAGCATGTGGCCCGCCTGCCCGGCACCGCGCCGGGCTATGTGGAGCAAGCCGCCCGCTGCGCCGAACAGAACGCCCTCAGGATCCTGGGCCGGATCCCAAGGAACTGATCCCTTCGCGCCGCTCTGCTGGCCTGCTGCGGCGGTTCAGCCGCCGGAACCGCAGGCGGAGGCTTGCTTGCGGTACTGGCTCGGCGTCGCCCCCTCCCGCTGCCGGAAAGCACGTTCAAATGCCGAGACTTCAGAATAGCCCAGCCGCTCTGAGATTTCATGAAGCTGCGCCCCTGGCGCCAGCAGCATGCGCTTGGCAATCTCCATCCGGCAGCCCGCCAGCAGCCGCGAAAACTTCTGCCCCTCCTCCTCCAGCTTGCGCCGCAAGGTCCGGCGCGACATGCCCAGGGCGGTGGCGATAGCGGTCTGCTCGAAACTTTCGCGGCCAATCCGCATCAGCAGCTCGCGGCGCACCCGTACCGCAACCGGCGCTTCACGCTCGCTTTGCCGGGCGCTGCGGACCATCGACTGCGAGGCGGCCTTGAACGCCGGGCTTTCGCTGTCCGCCAGCGGCAGATCCAGCATTGCCGCGGGAAACACCAGCGTGTTGGACGCGGCGGCAAACTGCACCGGGCAGCGCGGCCCGGCACTGCTGCGGCTTTGCAAGGCGCTTGAGTCGTGCTCCAGCGACAACAGATCAGGCCGCCAGTCCGGACCGGCGGCGGACTTCACCAGGTTATGGAACACCGACAGCGTCAGCTCCGCATCCTGCTGCCGCGGCCAGATGCGTACATCCAGGATCCGGTAGGTCAGCAGCGCTTTGTCCGCCTCAATCGCCAGCCGCATTTCCGAGTCGCTTTGCACCATTGGAAAGGCATTGCGGAACAGCGACAGCGCCGCTCCCAGCGTCGGCGCCTGCTTGATGAATTCTCCAAGCGTGCCAAGATTTTGCAGATCAAACACCGATCCCACCCGCCAGCCGAAATCGGGCAGCCCCAGCTGGTCCGATGCATGCTCGCAGAAGTCCACGAATTTCTTCAGGCCGATCTCACCGTCCAGGTCTTCGGGGCTGATCCCGGCAGTGCGGAAAATCCTGCCAGGATCGCCGTTCATGAACTCAACAGCCCGCAGCGGGTCGTTCAAGGTCGTAGCCGAAATCCGGGGCTGATAGTTGTGTGGCATCGCGCAATTCCTCAGGATTGCGCCAGAATACCGTAAAAACCGGCCATTCCAGAAAAATCACTGCAGACAGGGCCGCATCCGCCGATTCTGTCCGGAAATGTCGGCTTGTTGTCCGGATGTGTCCGCCACAAGCACCGCCGCCACAGTGCAGCTTATGTAAATGGCACCTCAATTTGGCACCTTTGACATTGCAATCGCAGGCGGCGGCCCGGCCGGGTCGGTGGCCGCGATCCTGCTGGCGCGGGCCGGATACAGCGTGGCGCTGGCCACCCTGCCGCCGCGCGCCGCCCGGTTTGAGGGCATGTCCGCCCGTGTCGCCGCAATTCTGCAAAAACACTGCCTGCCGCTGGCGGGCATCGGTCCGGCCACCCAGCGCCATGTCAGCTGGGGGTCTTTTCAAGGCGGTCAGAACAGCGAGCATCTGGCCGACCGCAACCAATTCGACACCGGGCTGCTGCACGCCGCCGGGGCTGAGGGCGTCGCAGTGTTCTATAAAGCGGTGGCCAGTGTCCGCCCGGATGCGGGCGCAATCCGCCTGTCTGACGGGCAAAGCCTCACCGCCCGCCTGCTGTTTGAGGCCCGCGGCCGCCGCGCCCCGCGCCAGCCCGCGGCACAAAACCGGGCGGACCTTATCGGGCCGGACACGATCTCGGTTGCCGGGTTTGTGCCGCCGCAAGCCGGATATATGGACACCCCGCGGATCGAAGCCCGGCCCGGCGGCTGGATCTGGTCTGCTCCAGTAGGGCAGGGTCAGCTGTGGCTGCAGGCGGTGGGTGACACAGGTGCATTGGATAAACGGACTGGCGGCAAGGCGGCTGTGGCGGCGCTGTGGCAAACGGTGGCGGCGGACACCCCCCTGCCCCGCTCCCCTGCCATTCATGCCATCGCACCGCGGCTGACCGCGCCGGAACTGGACCCGCGCTGCCCGCGGCTGGGCGATGCGGCGGTGGCACTTGATCCTTTGTCCGGGCACGGCATGTTCTGGGCTGTGTCTTCGGCACTGATGGCGGTTCCCATCGCACGGGCCTTGCTGAACGGCGACACCGGACTGGCCCGCGATTTCTACCGCAACCGGGTGACCGGGACCTTTTGGCGGCAGGCCCGTGTGGGCCGCGATTTCTACCGCGAGGCGGAATTTGCAACACCGTTCTGGCAGCAGCGTACCGCCTGGCCCGATGATATCCCCGCCCATGATACCAACATCCCGCCGCACATCGCCCGCCGGGTAATCGTGCGAAACGGCCATCTGGCGCGGCGCGAGGTGCTGATCACCCGCGATGCCCCCGGCGGTGCCGCCTTTGCCGCCGGGCAAGAGATCGTGCCGCTGCTGCGCCGCCTGAACGGCCAGCCGCTGCCGGGCGCGGACGGTTTTCACAACGCAGTTCTGCCCGGAGCCCCGCCGCAGGCCGCCCGCGCCATCCACCAATGGCTTTTGTCGCAAGGCTTTACCGAGGGGGCGCAGATCCCCTGGGACACACCAAACAGGGAGACTAACCCATGCAACTACGACGCCGCAGTCTTACCGCTGCACTCCTGATATCAGCCGCCAGCGCGGCCCCTGCGCTGGCCAGCGAGGAGCTGGTGCAAAACATCTGCTCCAGCTGCCACACCGCAGAAGACGGCGGATTGAGCCGCATCAGCGGCCAGCGCAAGACGCCTGAAGGCTGGATGATGACCATCGTCCGGATGCAGCAGGCGCATGGGCTGGAGATCAGCGCAGAGGACCGCCGCGCCATCGTGCAACATCTGTCCGACAGCCAGGGTCTGGCCCCGTCCGAGACCGCCCCTTTCCGCTATGCGCTGGAGAAAGATCCGAACGCGCAGGAAAGCTTTGACGAACCCTTTGCCTCGATGTGCGCGCGCTGCCACACCGGCGCGCGGGGGCTGCTGCAGAACCGCACCGCAGAGGAGTGGGAGCTGCACATGGACTTCCATGTCGGCCATTTCCCCACCATCGAATACCAGGCGCTTGGCCGCGACCGCGAATGGTACCAGATCGCCCGGACCGAAATCGCCAGTTATCTGGCCGAACAGAACCCGCTGGAAACCGCCGCCTGGACGGGCTGGCAGGCGGCGGACAAGCAGCCGGTGGCAGGCGATTGGGTGGTCATCACAGACCTGCCCGGCATCGGCGAGGCCTACGGGCGGCTGACAGTCATCGGCGAGGCCTCTCCCTATCAGGTCTCGGGCGAATTTGTGACCGCCGACGGCAGCACGCATCCCGCGTCGGGCCAGATGAACCTTTACACCGGCTATGAATGGCGTGCCAATCTGGACATCGGCGGCACCGCCTATCGCCAGGTTCTGGCGCTGTCAGAGGATGGCAACGCCCTGCAGGGCCGCCAGTTCGACCGCAGCAACGACGCCCTTGGCGCACCGCTGACCGGCGCCCGCGCCGAGGCAAGCAGCGTTATCCTGGGCACCGTTCCCTCTGCCGTTCCGGCGGGTGAGGCACAGGTGCAAGTGGTCGGCACCGGGCTCGACAGCCTGGCCAGTTCACACGGCGATGCAACGGCAAACAGCTTTGGCGCGGCGCTGATGCTGGCGGCTGAGGGCAATGGCGTGGTCACCTTCAACGCAGGCAGCGCCGAGGGGCAGATCGCCCATTACACCTCGGTCGACAGCCTCCGGGTGGAGCCGGAATTCACCATCGCCCGCGTTGGCGGCGGCAGCGATGCTGGGCCGCCCCCGGTGCCCGCCTATTTCAATGCCATCGGCATGTGGAACGGCCCCGACGGCAAAGCGGGAACCGAAGACGATGTGCGCATCGGCCAGATCGCGGCGCAGTGGACCGTTGCCAATGCGCATGATCACGCAGCCCACATGAAAGACACCGAGTTTGCAGGCGAAATGCAGCCAAATGGCATTTTTGCACCTGCCATTGCCGGCCCCAACCCCGACCGCCCCTTCAGCGCCAACAACGCAGGCGAGCTGAAAGTCCAGGCCAAGGCGATGGGCCAGCAGGCCGAGGCGATGCTGATCGTCACGGTGCAGCGCTTCATTGATCCGCCGATCCGCTGAAGCACAGGGAGAAAACCCATGAAAGACTTTCACTATCAGCCCGCCAATGCGCACCGGGTTTCGGTCGAAGGGCGCGAGGTTCTGTTCCACGTCCCCACCACCTCGATCTTCGAGATGGACACCGCCGACCGCGATATCCTTGACTATGCGGCACAGGCGCAGGCCTTCACCATGGATGAATTCGAGACCCGGTTTGCGGCCACGGACGCCGCCGACCGGCTCGACGGTCTGGTGCGGCTGGACATCGTCAACGACGGCCGCCCGCTGCAGCCCGAACGCCCGCCGATCGAGATCGAAAACTTCCCGCTGACAACCATCGTCCTGAACGTCAACACCGGCTGCAACCTGGCCTGTTCCTACTGCTACAAGGAGGATCTGGCGGTGCCCTCCAAGGGCCAGAAGATGGCTTTTGACACCGCGCGCAAGTCGGTCGAGATGCTGATGGCCGAGAACCCGGACCGCGACAGCTATAACGTGGTGTTCTTCGGCGGCGAGCCGCTGTCGAACCAGCCGCTGATCCGGCAGGTGGTGGACTGGGCCGAACCGCATTTCGCCGCCCTTGGCAAGGCGGTGAACTTCAGCCTGACCACCAATGCAACCCTGCTGACGGAACCGCTGATCGACTGGCTTGACCAGCATAAATTCGGCCTCACGGTGTCCATCGACGGCCCCAAGGCGCAGCACGACCTGAACCGCAAGACGGTCGGCGGCAAGGGCACTTATGATGCGGTCGCCGCCAAGGCCCGGCTGCTGCTGTCGCGCTACACATCGAAACCGGTCGGCGCCCGCGTCACCCTGACCGCCGGCGTCACCAACATTCATGAGATCTGGGACCATCTGATCAACGATATCGGCTTTGCCGAGGTCGGGTTTTCGCCGGTCACCTCGGGCGACATGGATGCCTTCAACCTCAACGGCGCCGAACTGCTGGAGGTGTTCGAGGGCATGAAATCCCTTGGCAGGCTCTATGTCGAAGAGGCGCTGAAGGGCCGCAACATCGGCTTTTCCAACATGCATCAGATGATGAACGACATTTACGAGGGCCGTTCCAAGGCGCTGCCCTGCGGTGCCGGTGTGGGCATGCTGGCGGTCAATCACGACGGCGCGCTGAACCTGTGCCACCGCTTCACCGGATCGGACATGGACCAGTTCGGCACCGTCGACGAAGGCATCAAGCGCAAGGAGTTGTCGGGCTTCATCAAGGCACGCTCCGACCGGACTGAGAAGGGCTGCGCCACCTGCCGGATCCGCAACCTGTGCGCGGGCGGCTGCTACCACGAAAGCTATGCCCATTTCAGCGACCCGATGATGCCGACCTATCACTACTGCGACCTGATGCGCGACTGGATCGATTTCGGCGTCGCCGCCTATGCCGAACTGATCGCCAAGGCACCGCAGTATTTCCACCACCACGTTGCACCAAGGAGGGCGTTTGGAAAATGAAACCGCTCAATCAAAAAGCCGAACGCGTCCAGCAGGCCGCAACCGCAAGCCAAATGGAAGAGGTCCGCGCGATGCAGACCGTAACCGCCGGCTGCGCCACCACCTTCGATCCCGGCTGGGAGGTCGATCCTTTCGGCGGGCTGGCCGCCCTGTGCCAGCCGATGGAGGCGGACCTCTATGGCTGCTCCGACCCCTGCTGGTGGCCCGCGCAGGTGCCCGACATCATGGTCAACCACCAGACCTGGGACGAAGGCGCGCCCAACGCTGCCAAGGACTGGCGCGCGCTTGGCGCCACCTACCCCACCGACGCCGAAACATAAGGAGACCCGCATCATGAAATCCGCGTTTTTTGCTGCTGCCGCGTTCTGCGCCTCCGCCCTGCCGCTGGCTGCCGGCGACCTTCTGGTGACGGTGGCCCGGCCCTCGAACCTCTATGTCTTTGATGCTGATACCCGCTCGGTCAAAGCCGACTGCGATTTGGGCGCCAATGTGACTCCCGGCGTCATTGCCATGTCGCCGGACAACCGCATCGCCTATGTGCTGCTGAACCATTGGCAGGATGTGGTCGGCGTTAATATTGAGACCTGCGAGAAAGTGTTCCACGCCGCCCAGTCCGACGGCGACGTAAGCCGCCGCTCGCTGGCCTCGCTCGCCGTCTCCAAGGACGGCAGTCAGATCTACACGGTGCGCAATCCGGTGCGCAAACTGACCGACCGTTACGAGGTGATGCAGCCGGAATTCGCCGTCTATGACGCAAGCGCCGGGCTGGAGGCTGAACCCGCCGCTGTTTTCGAAGCCCCGCGCCGCTCCACCCTGATGGCCAGCGACCGCAACGGTCAGGTCTATGTTGCGGGGCATGACATCTACCGGGTTGATCCGGCCACCGGCGAAACCGAGGTGGCGATTGCCAACGCCAGCTGGGACCGCCCCGCCTACAGCCCGCCGGATGTGCTGGCCTTCTGGCCCACCGGCAGCCAGAACGACGAAATGCTGCTGATGTACACTGCGGCGGTGTTTACCGACGAAACCCAGCAGGAGATGGCGGATTTTGTCTGGGGCTACCAGTCGGTTGACCTGACAAGCGGCGAGACCGAGATCGCCGATTTCGCCTCCTTCGAGGTGCTGATGTTCTCAGCCGCCCGCAGTGCCACGGACCCCAAGCACCTGTACGGCGTCTATACCCAGCTCTCCAAGCACAACCTGGAGACCAAGGAACTGGTCAAGCGCGTGGACCTGCCGCACACCTATTACGTCATCAACGTCTCCAGTGACGGGCGTGAGATTTATGTCGGCGGCACCAATGACGACATCGGCATCTATGACAGCGAAACGCTGGAACGCATCGGCGAGATCCGGGTGCCCTCCGGCGGTGACATGTCGGTCTCCACCCTGCACGTTGTGCCGCAGGGATGACCGGGCCTGCCGCCAAACTCTCCCCCCAGCCGGGCGGCCCTGCGGCTGCCCGCCCCTGGCCGCGCCTGCAATCCCGCGCAGGTGCGGCGCTTTTCACATCCTCCACTGCGGCCTGGCTGCTGCCTCTGCTGCGCCCGCACCGCCACCGGCTGGCACTGCTGCTGCTGATCAGCTTTGCCGCCGCCGCCCTTGGCCTGCTGCCGCCCTATATCAGCAAGCTGGTGATCGACCGCGGCCTGATGGCGGGTGATGCCGCGCAGCTGATCACATGGTCGCTGGCGCTGTTTGCCATCGGCCTCCTGGCCACCGCCACCGGCGCCCTCAGCAATATCCTGCACATGCGCGCCTCGGTCCGGATGCTGGCGCAGCTGCGGCGGCGGCTGCTGTCCCGGCTGGCCGCCAAACCCTCCGGCTGGTTCGCCTCTCAGCGCGCGGGCGAGCTGCTGGCCCGGATCGACGGCGATGCGGCAGAGGTTCAGAAATTCGCCTTCAACGCAGTGCTTGGCGGCTCGTCCTCGCTGATCCGGCTGATTGGCGGCTCCGCGATGCTGATGCTGCTGGACTGGCGGCTGGGGTTGCTGACCGCATTACTGGCCCCGGCTGAGCTGCTGTTCCTGCTCTGGGCCCGCCCCCGTACCGAACGCCACGCCGCCGCCGTGCGCGGGATGCAAGGGCGCTACGCCGCCGGCCTGTCGGAAACCCTGTTCGGCCTGCCCGCGCTGCAGGCCGCCCGCGGCACCCAATGGGCTGAACGGCGCAGCCTGCGCGACCACGCCGGGCTGAACCGCCGCCTGATCGCGCAAAACCTGTGGGGCGAATTCACCCGCGCGGTGCCGGTGCTCTTGTCGGCGCTGACCCGCGCGGCGATCTTTCTGGCGGGCGGGCTGATGGTGATCCGCGGCGACTGGCCGCTGGGATCCCTGATTGCCTTCATCGCCTATATGGGTTTCATGACCGGCCCGATGCAATCGCTGCTGGGCCTGTGGCACGCACAGGCGCGGGTCAAGGTTGCGGTGGCGCGCCTTGATACGGTGATGCAGCCCGCCGCACCCCGGCCCGCCGCGCCCTTTGCCCCCGCAGGCCATGCCCTGCAACTGAACAATGTGACCGTCTCCCGTGGTCAGGCAGCACCGCTTGGCCCGCTGACCCTCACCATCCCCCAAGGCACCAAATTGGCCCTGAAAGGCGCCAGCGGCGCCGGAAAAACCTCTTTGATCGCGGTGCTTTGCGGACAGGCGCAGCCCCTGTCCGGGCGCATCACCCTGGGCGGCGCGGACCTGGGCCAGCTTGGCGGCGCCACTCTGCCCGATCGTGTGGCCTATGCCGGCCAGCGCCCGCTGATCCTGCACGCCAGCCTGCGCGATAACCTGTTTCAATCCCGCGCCTTCTGGTCCAGCCCCGGCAGTGAACCCCATGTCTGGCAAATGCTGGATCTGTTCGGCCTGGCCGAACGCTTCCGCAGTGCAGACGGTCTTGACACGATGCTGGGCGAAAGCGGGTTGACGCTGTCGGGCGGCGAACGCCAGCGCCTTTGCCTGCTGCGCGCCCTGCTCACGCCATTTGATATCCTGATCCTGGACGAGGCCCTGTCCGAGGTCGACCCCGCCGCCGCCGCCCGGATCCTCACCCATATCGACAAGAGTTTCCCGCATTCCACCCGCATCATCACCGCCCATGGCGGCGCCGCGGCTGGCGGCAAATTCGACATGGAGATCACTCTGGACGAGGCCGGCCCATGACCCCTGCCCCGCTGATTGCCCTGCTCGACGGCCCGCTGGCTGCAGACACCCCTGGCCTCGCCGCCCGCACAGATTTCTGCGAACTTCATCCCAGCGCCGCCGAAAGCCCGGCAGCGCAACACGCCGGTTACATGGCCGCCGCCATCCGCGCCAATGCACCCGCAGTGCAAATCCTCAACCTCACCATCTTTCCCGGCCGCCTCGCCACGTCCCTCGCCACCGTGGCCAAGGCCCTGCACCACGCCGCCTGTTCCAAGGCGCAGATCGTCCACTGTTCCTTTGGCCATGCCAATGCCAGCCCAGAGCTGGTTGAGGCTGTGGCGGCGGTGCTGCAGGCAGGCAAGCTGCTGGTCGCCTCCGCCCCGGCCCGCGGCGCGCCGGTCTACCCCGCCGCCTGCATCGGCGTACATTCGGTGCAGGGCGACGCCCGCTGCGCCCCCGGCCAATGGTCGCAGCTCGACCTGCCCGGCGCGCGCTACGGCGCCTGCCCCGGCGGCCCTGGCATTCCGGTACGCGGCGCCAGCCTCGCGGCGGCGCATTTCACCGGCCTGCTGGCCCGCGCCGGAACCGGCGGCAGGGGCAAGGCACTGCTGCAAACCCCGGCCTTCACCGGCCGCGAACGCATCGTCCTGCCGCCGGGCCATGCTTCTCTATTTCAATCCAACAACGCAGACACATAAACAGGGAGAACACCAATGGACTACCGCATGCTCATCAACGGCGAACAGGTTTCGTCGGAACAGATGATCGAGGTTATCAACCCGGCAACCGAAGCGGTCTTTGCCCGCGTGCCGCATGCTTCCGAGGCGCAGCTGAACCAGGCCGTTTCCGCCGCCAAAACCGCCCAGCAGGCATGGGCAGATACCCCGATGGCCGAACGCCGCGCCAAGGTGGAAGCACTGGCCGCCGCCATCGGCGAGGAGGCAGACGAACTGGCCCGGCTGATCACACTGGAGCAGGGCAAACCGCTGCCCGAGGCCCAGGGCGAGGTTGCCTGGTCGCAGGGCTATCTGGGCCATACCGCCACGCTGGAGCTGCCCGACCGCATCATCCAGGACGACGCCGAATTCCGGATTGAGACCCGCCACAAACCGCTCGGCGTGGTGGCGGGGATCATCGCCTGGAACTTTCCGCTGCTGCTGTGCTGCTGGAAGATCGGGCCGGCGCTGATGGCCGGCAATGCCATCGTGCTGAAGCCCGCGCCGACCACCCCGGTCACGGCGCTGAAGCTGGGTGAAATCTGCGGCCGTATCCTGCCGCCCGGACTGGTCAACATCATCACCGACGCCAACGACCTTGGCCCCAAGCTGACCGCGCATCCGGATGTGGCCAAAATCGGCTTTACCGGCTCGTCGGAAACCGGCAAGCGGATCATGGCCAGCGCTGCGGACACCATGAAACGGGTGACGCTGGAAATGGGCGGCAACGATCCCGCCATCGTGCTGCCCGACGTGGATGTGAAGGCCGCTGCCGAAAAGGTCTATGGCGGTGCCTTTCTCAATGCCGGGCAGGTCTGTCTGGCGGTGAAACGCGCCTATGTGCACAGCGACATCTACGAGGCGTTCTGCACCGAACTGGCCGCCCTTGCCGAACAGGCAGTGGTCGATGACGGCATGAAACAGGGCACAACCATCGGCCCGATCCAGAACAAAGCCCAGTTCGACAAGATCAAGGGTTTTCTGGAGGACGCCCGCGCCAGCGGCCAAATCATTGCCGGCGGCAGCCCCAAGGACGGCCCCGGCTATTTCGTGCATCCCACAATCGTGCGCGATGTGACAGACGGCCAGAAAATCGTCGACGAGGAGCAGTTCGGCCCGATCCTGCCGGTGATCCGCTTTGACAACATTGATGATGTGGTCGCCCGCGCCAATGCCTCGGACTACGGGCTGGGCGGCTCGGTCCATTCGGGCGATACCGCCAAGGCGGTTGACGTCGCCACCCGCATTGAATCCGGCACCATCTGGGTGAACCAGCAGCTGAACATCGGCCCGCATATCCCGATGGCCGGCTTCAAAGGCTCCGGTCTTGGGGTGGAACAATCCGTCGAGGGGCTGGCGGAATACACCCAGATGCAGGTGATCAACGTCGCCCGCGGCTGATACCGCGCTGAACCAGTGACTGGCGGGACACTCCCAGAGGCCCGCCATTTGCCCAGCCTTCAAGACAGATTTACGCGGCTGGAGCAGGCGGATATTAAAGCTGGCTGATATTAAACCAGTGCGCCGCGCGCGGAAAACCTATTCCGCCGGGCGCCCCTCCCCCATGTACAGCTTCTGCATATCCACAAAATGCCCGGTATCAAGCCGCTTGCGGATGGCGTCCCAGCCCTCCGGGTTGCCCTCGATCACCCTGTACAGCTCCGCCGGCACGGTCATGTATTCGATGTATTTCTCCGATGCGGTCTCCAGCCAGGCAAAGACATAGCCATCGCTGTCTTCGTCCGTATTCACCAGACGCAGCTCTATGCCCTCGGCCATCGGCACCGATTCAACACTGCGCAGGATGTGCAGCTTCATCATTTCGACAATCACGTCGTCCAGCCCCAGCTGCCTGACCAGCAGCTTTTCCCGCACCGCCGGCCAGCCGAAGGTCAGCCGCACCGCCAGCCCGCTGCCCACATCCCGCGCAGCCGCCGGAGCATTTGCGCCATAACTGGTGTCAAACAGCGACCCGGCCTCATCCTCAATCTCCAGATGATCCCGCAGGCGGCTGGCAGGCATCGCCGCAATCCACTGGCCGCGGCCGGCATCCAGATAGTTGAACTGCGGCTGCAGCCGGAAGCTCTCGCCGCAGGCATCGCAGGTCACATCCTGAAACCGGTCTTCCAGTATTTCGTCCCGCAGATCGGGGCGGCGGTCGGCGTTCACACTGCCCACGGCCATCATGGTCACCGGGGCCTCGCATTGCGGGCACACCAGATTGACGGGGTGAAAAAGCGACATCGGTCAACAGCCTTTCAATGGATCAGATCAACGGGTCAAAGTTTGGCCAGCCAGCCAACCGCCGGGTGGTTCGGCTTCAGCTTGCCGGAATGATAGGCGGCATACAGCTCCGAGAACCATTCCCCCGGCGCGCGGAACTGATAGCCGGTGATCCCCTTGGCCCGCTCGCCCAGCAGATAGGAATTCCAGGTGTTCGGATAGCTTTCCTGATACACGACGCCGCCGATTTCGATCTTCTTGGCAATTGCCATGCTGGACCAGGGCTGAGCCGGTTCGGACGCCATGTCGATATGCGCCTGCATCTTGATGCGGCGGCTTTCCCATTCCTCGTCCGTGCAGGTTTCATCGGCCGGCTTATCCGGCACATGCGCGCCTTTGTTATGCGCCATATATTCGGTGGCATAGGCCTTGTCATAGCTGAATTTGGCGGCAATTTTCTCAGCGATGGCAGCGATGTCCATGCCGTGTTCGGTCCAGCCGCCGTATTCCTTTTTGCCGCCGTTGCTTTTCATGAAGCTTTGTTTGTCGTCAACCGCATGGCCGACCTCATGCAGAGTGTTCCAGTTGAAAAACGTGACAGGCTCCTCGTTCGCCGGTTTGCATTTTTCCAGTTCGGCGCGTTCTTCCGGGGTGGCGGCATCATCCAGGCTGCCCACCGCATCCTCGCTGCCAAAGGCATAATTGGACGACGTGCCCGCATCGCCTTCATGCATCACAATCCGCTTTTCATTGCCCTGATACATTGATCCGCCCTTGGCAGCTTCATTGACCGCGAACTTCTGCAGCGAGTCATTGTTCAACGTGTGATCCAGCGGCAGATCCTGCATCGCCTTGTAGAAGGCGACAATATTCGGCCCCTTCAGATTGGCATCGGCAATTTCCGTGGCCGGCGCCAGGTTCTCATTATTGAAGTTCTTGATATCACAGCCAAAACGCGCCTTGAAGGCCACTTTGACCACTGCCCGCTGCGCCTCGGGCTCCAGGTTGTCGATCATCGCGTCCAGCTCGTCTGTGCCATTGGGGCGCGACAGGATTTCCTTGATGTCTTTGTCCGTGGGCGGCGTGTTGGCCCGCATTTCCGCCATCACAAAAGCGCTGGTGCCGATGGCACGCGCCTCTTCCAGCAGCTTGATGGCATCGCCCGGTTTCTTGCCGGCCACTGCCGCAGCGGCATCCGCCAGTTTCTTGCGCATGGTGTCGATGCTGGGCTTGATCGCATAGCGGTGCTCATGCCCTTCCAGCACAGCCAGCCGCGGCTCCACCTCCGGTTTGGCACGCAGATCCTTGTATGCATTGTGCTGTTCCGCCATCTCCAGCGCAGCTTTGGTCTGGGCAATCGCCGCCTCGATGTCCGTACTGACCTTGGCATAATTCTGCCCGCCCTTGGCGGCGGCCTCGGCATCAGCCAGCAGTTTTTCAACCGCGTCGGTCTCATCCTTCACATAAGCCGCTTCGCCGTGACCGGTGACCGGAACCAACGCGGCGCGGGCGCGGGTGATTTCCTGTTCGATGAACCCGTATTGCGAGATCACCTCATCCGCCGTGTTGCAGGCCTCCAATGCGGCCAGCAGATGGCCCTTGGCGGTTTTGGCGTCCAGCCCGTCCTTGCCGCAGTTTTCAATCTCGGCATTGGCGGTATCCAGATGCGGCTTGGCCACGGCGGCGTTTTCACGGCTGCCGACCACCTTGATCGACAGTTTCGCCGCCTGCACCTGCGGCCACCAGGGGGCGCTGTCCTCATCGCCGCCAATGGCCGAATTCACCGCCTCCAGTATGCTATGGGTATTGGCCGAGCTGATCGCCTCCTCAGCCGAGGCCGTCACCTCTTCGGCCATGGTCTTGGCGGTTGCGTAATCGCTTGGCGCCAGCTTGACCAGATTATCGTATTTTGCGGTCAGCCGGGTTAGCTGTGCCGCGATCGCATCGGCGTGCTTATGCCCCTTTGCCTCGGCCAGCTTGGCCTCAGCCGCGGCCCGCGCGGGTTCATAGACGGACGAGCCTTGGATTGCGGTCAGCAGCGCCTTGGCGTCATCGGTAATCTGCTTCAGCAGCTTGATTGCCTGGGAATAATCGTTCTCGCCCAGATCGGTCCTGGTTGTATCCAGCTTGGCCGCGGTCAGCCGGTCCGCCACTGCCTTGATCCGGTCCTTGGTGGCATCGTTGCGTTCCGGTGCCAGCGCATCCACCGCCGCCTGCGCATCAATGACAGCCTGGTTGTACGGGGCCGCCGCCGCAATCAGCCGCTGGCACGCGGTGATTTTCTGATAGGCCTTCTCGAACATGCCTTTGGCAGCCGAATAGGTATGCGCCGCCTTTGCCGCCTCGTATTTGGCGAAATCCGCATCCGCCCGCGCGATCTGATGCACACCGGCCTCGTTGCCCGGCCCGATCAGCGCCGCACGGGGCACAACGAAATACTGGTTCTCCCAGCCAAGCACCGTCTTCAGCGTCTTCAGATCCTCATCCGTGGCTTTTTCCCAGCCCGCAGCGGCCTTGGCCTTGTCCGCTGCCCCTTGGAAGTCCCGCGCGGTCTGCTTGGTGGTGCTTTCATCCAGCAAGTCCTGGATCTCGGTCTTGCGATGGGTCAGCTGGGTCTCAACCGCGCCGCCTTCGGTGGTGATCTTGCCGATCACCGCGGTGGCCTTGGCCCGGTCCGCCTTGATGGTCTTGTACAGCTCGCCGTCGGCGCGGGCCTGCTCTGCCATCTTGCGCGCCGCCGCGATTTTGGCCTCGGCGCCTTTGTAGTCATAGCCCTCCGGCTTGATCAGATCATCCGCCTCCCCGGTCAGCCGGGTGATGTCATCCAGATGCGGCTGCAGGCAGGCGGCATCGTTCAGCGGCGCCAAAGCAGCGGCCTGTGCCGCCAGCGAGGTCTTCAGCTCGCCATAGGCGCGATGCTGATGAACCAGCACCATGGCCATCTTCAGATTTGCAATGGCACTGTCCAGATGCGCCCTGGCATCGTCGTACTTCTTAGCTTTCTTGGCCGTTTCCGCCTCTGCCGCAGGCAGTTGCGCCTTGGCGATCAGCGCGGTGAAATCATTGCCCGCATCCGCCGCAACAACCTTGTCGCGGATATCAGTGAAGACTTTGAACGCCGGGTCCCATTTCTTTTTCAGATCATCAAGCGCTGCCGTATCGGTCATCCCGTCCAGCTCGACCGAGGCTTCCGCCGCCGCCTTGGCGCTGTCCACCCGTTTTTCCGCGTCCGCCACACAGGTGTTTGCCGTGGTGAAATCCAGCTTCAGCGCTGCTGCCGCCGCCTCAGCCATCAGCGCCTTGCCATCCTCCAGCATCGGGGCCGCCTGGGCCACATTCTTCAGCGGGTCGATCTTGCCCTGAACCGCAACCCGTTTGTCCTTATAGGCCTTGCAGGCATCCGCCTGCGCCGTGGCTGCGGGCCAATCGCCCTGGGTGGCATCCAGCAAAGCCAGCGCGGTAGAGTATTTGTGCAAAGTTGCTTCAGATTTGGCCGAAGCAAGATCCGCCTCCATTTTCAGAATGATGACCTGAATGCCCGAGGCACCGTCGTGGTCCTTGAAGTCCTTCAGCTTGGCCTCAAAGGCGGTCAGCTTGGGCGCATATTGCTGAACAACCGGGATTTCGGTTTCCAAGAACGCGCGCAGCGACCAGAACTTCCCGAGTTTCTTGAGGGATTCTGCGTAATCCTTGGTCGTGGCAACATCTGAATCCGTATAGAAATCACCCAGCTCGGTCAGTTTCGCCGTCAGCAGGGCTTTGACCGCTGCGGCCAGCCCGGCCCAGTGATCAACCCATTGTTTTGCTTTCGGACGCCCGTCGTCATAGGATTTCCGCAGCGCCCGGACCTTGGCAGTCCTGGCATAAGCAACTGCAATTTCATCCAGTTTCTTGACGCCGTCCTTGAACTTCTTCGCGGCCTTGTCCACCTGCGCCGCGTCATACAGACGCTCCATTTCGCGCGCCGCGTCATCTATCGCCGGATCGCCGACCGAGACACCGCGGGCCGCATCAGCCAGCGCCTTGCGGTCCGGGTCAAGCGCCATGAAATGCGCAAAATCATCGGCCAGAACCTCGGCCTTGGCAATTTCGGTCTCGGCGGCGGCCAGATCATCTGTGGCGGTTTTCAGATCATGGGCCTTGGCCTTGTCAACCGCGGCAGTGCGCAGCCCGTCAATCCGGGTGATTTCCGGCGCAATCTCGGGCGCCGCAGCCTTGGGGTGGCTGGTCAACGGCACCAGCCGCAGATCGAAAATCTCCAACGCTTTCTGAAAAGCGGTCTTGGCGCCGGTGTCGGCGGCAACCGCCTTTTCCAACGCATCCAGTGCCTTTTCCCCGGCATCCAGTTTGGCGCCATTGGCGTCTTCGGGTTTTGCCTTGGCCTGCGCGGCCAGTGCTTCGACCTTATCAAGCGCGGCTTTCCACTTGTCAGGGGTCTGGCTGACGGCCTCGGGCACCAGGGTGTTGTAGGTATTGACCGGCCCATCACGCAGCGCCTTCAGTGCTGCCTCGATCCGGGCGATCTGGTCGGCCAGATCAGCGTCCGCCGTGTCGCCGCCGGCGTCATCCGAAGGCGGTGCAGCCTGTTCCGGCGTCTTGGCCGGGGCGTCGGGTTTGGCGGTGGTGACGGTATCCCCCTCCCCTGCCGATGCCGCTTCGGCACTGGCCGGTGCCGCGTCGTCTCCGGCAGTTTCGGCCGCGGCTTTGCGGGCCTTGGAAATGGCCTGGGCCAACGGTCCGACCGCCTTAAGCGCGCCCTCATAATCCGGCGGCGTGGCCGCCACCCGGGCCTTGATCTGGGTCCAGACGTTTTCGATTTTTGCCGACTGCGGCGTGTTGAGCGCCAGCACCTCGGTGATCAGCGGCTCCAGTTTGCCCGCGGCCTGCTGCCATTTGCCTTCCAGCAGGGTTTGCCGTTTGGCCCCGGCTGCTGCCTCCTGGGCTGCGGTTTTCATTTCGGCGGACAGCTTCGCGACATGCTCCAGCGCCGCGGCATAACCGCTGCCCTCCGCCTTGGCCTGAATCGCCGTCCACAGCGCGTCAGCCTTGGACAGATCAATGCCGGCAATATCCCGGAGCTTGGCCAGATTGGCCTCAACCTTGGCGGAGGTGGTTTTCCATTTGGCTTCCGCCGGATCCGGTTCAGCCGAAGGCGCTGCCGGCGTATCTGCCGCATCCTCGGTGACGGTATCGCCGCTGGCCGCCGGAGCCGCCTGCGGGCCGTCATCCGCGGCCTCCCCGTCGTCGTCATCCTCCTCTGACTCGACGACATTTCCGCTGGGGTCCAGAATGAGGATCTTGTATTTCAGCCCCACCACCATAAACATCTTCTTGGCCTTGCGCGCCATGCCCGGCACGATCTTGCCCTCGACTGACAGCGACAGTTCCTTGCCGTCCAGCGTCAGCGTTCCAAAGGTGAACTGCGGCGTCTCGCCGTCGGACTTGGCCTGCTTGCCCAGAACCTTGGCGGCCTTGGTCTTATGGGTGAGAAAGATCGAGTTTTCGATTTTCTTGCCAAAGCACAATCCGAATGACAGCGCGCGTTTCTTCGCAATCGCCATCTGTTGCTTGATTTCTTTTGCGGCAGATCCATCAAGAGGCATGGGCAGCTCCTGAGTTAAAAAACTGTTTAAAACTAGAGCGTTAGCTCTTATTGCCTTCAAGCGTCGCATGGAACCCGGATTCCAGCAAGATTTTTTTCTTGTCAATTGCCTCCGGCTGCGCACACTCGGTCGGTACATGCATCAAGGTGGGACGCTGATGACTTTCCAGCCAGCCGATTCAGCCGAATGACGGGATTGCGCCCGGCGCGGGCCGCAATGCTTGCGGTGCTTGCAGGCTTGTGCGGCGGCGGGCTGGCGGTGTGTTCATTTGCCTCTGACACCGCGACCGGACACAACGGAGAGATTTCAATGGCTTCCACCACGGCAGAAAGCTTTGACGGCGCCTGGATTGTGCAAAAAGTCCAGGACGTCGATCTGACGGAATTCGAAGACCTGCGGTTTGATTTCGACGGCGGCACGCTTTACGGCTCCAGCCCCTGCAGAAGTTTCACCACAACCTTCGGGCCGGACCTGCAGAACATCATGTTTTCGCCGCTTCAGATCGGCGGCGGGCTGTGCGGCGAAACAGCGATGATCGCCGAGCGGGATTTCCTGCAACAGGTCGGCCTGGTCAACCGGATGGAGCTGACCGGGGACGGGCAGCTGGTGATGTATAATTTTGAAACGCCTCTGCTGTGGGCTAAACGGCTGGGCGGCTGATACGGCATAGGTTTCGCTGCGAAACCTGTGGAATTATCGCACTGCCGGCATGGCAAAAGGCATAGCGGAAATGGAAAACCCCGGCCCAGCCAGGCCGGGGTTTCGCAGCGAAACCGGGATCTGCGCCCGGCCCTATCCGCCGTGCTCCAGCAGGTGACGCACATTGTCCATGACTGCATCAACCAGTTCAGCCGTCACCTCGCCGCCGGAGAACCGGATGGCATAGCCGCCGGGCCCGTATTCGCGTTCGATTGTAATGCCGCTGGCGACGCGGGTCTTGCGGGTGCGCTCCACCTTTTGCGCGGTCTTGGGACGTCCGCCGCGGCTGGGGTCCTGCGGGGCGCCTTCAGCGTCCTCAACCATCGGCAGCATGGCCTCCCATTCCTCAGCCGCCGAGCGCCCCTCGGCCCGCTCCAGCGCGGTCCGCAACCGGTCAGCCCAGCCGCTCCGCAAGGCGGCAGCCAGACGCAGGCATTGGCGTTCATTGAGGCCGGTTGCATAGGACAGCATATCGCCCAGTTCCTCGTGAATCAGGGCAAAGGAGCGGATCTTGGAGCGTTTGGCCTTGGAGGCATTCTGAAACAGCACCGCGACCGCCTCGTCCACCGTCGGGAACACCCCGTCATGCACCGCCGAGGCCGCCGCCCTGCCCCGTTCGTACTGGCTGAGGCCCGAGCGGATTTCGTTTTCCTCGATCATTGAGACCAGCGCATTTGCAAGGCTGCCGGGCTCGCGGATGAACGCCGGGATGGTCTGAAACCGTTCGCCGCCGCTCAGCCCGTTCAGGCGGCGCAGGGCTGTCAGGCGGCGATAGCCGGAGACCAGCGCGTATTTGCCCGCGTCTTCGGGGTTGAGCGGCTCGAACACCTCGATCGGCAGGCGCAGCCCATTGACCGAAACCGAGGTCATCAGCTCTTGCATTTCTTCCTCGTCCAGCACGATCCGGTCGCGGTTCAGGGCGTCTGCAGTGATCTCTTCCAACGGGATTTCCACCGCCACCAGCCCTTTGCTGGTGGCGTCGCGCAGGCGTTCGGCGTCTGCCTTGTCACGGGCTGCTGCCTCGCGGTCAGCCTGCGGCATCGGGTCCGCGTGGCGGGCGGCATCGGCCACAACATCAGCAATCGGAGGCCGCAGGCCGGGGCCGCGCGACAGGTCGCGGTCAATGCCTGCTTCGATCTCCTTCAATGCCTCGGGCGAGGGGGTCTCAAGCTGTCTGCGTCTGGCCATCTTCGCTCTCCTCAGTGTGTGCTTCTGCCTGCTGCATCTGCTGATCGCGCCACCAGCTGCCGATCAGCAGTTCCTTGAATTCCGCATAGGTGCGGTCGAACACCTCGCGGCCGCGCACATAAGTATCGCGGTTGAAGTTGCGGTAATCCGCCTCGTAAATACCCGACACGCTTTCGCCGGCCTGGCCGACCATGGCGGTGTAATCCTGCCGGTAGGCGTTCATCATATCGCCGAAGTAGGCCTGGATCACATTGGCCAGATCGGTCTGCTGACTGGCGTCGAACCGGGTGATCAGGGCGCGCACCACGTCCCATTCGAACTTCATCTCCGGCAGGCCCGCGCGGCGGCGGCCGGCGTTTTCGCCGTCCTCGATCGAGGCGAATGTGGAATAGAGCATGTCGAAGAACCGGCCCGTCGAGTCGAACTCAAGAAACGAAGCGCCAAGCGGCACCATCAGGATGTCGGCGGCGGCCAGGGCGTTGATGGTCAGGTAGCCGAGGGCAGGGGGGGTATCCAGCAGCACGATGTCATAGTCGTCGAGCGCGCCGCCCTGATCCAGCGCATTGGTCAGCGCGTCCCACAGCGCCCAGTTGCGCAACCCCATCCGCCAGACCGGGATTTGAAACTCGGCCCAGTAGAGGTTCAGCTGGGCGCCGATCAGGTCGATGTTGGGCCAGTGGGTTTTCTGCACCACGTTTCGCAGCGAAACCTCCCGCGCTTCGGTCAGGGTTTCGTCCAACGGAATGGGGTCAAGGCCGGAGGCGGCACGGACCTTGTTTTCCGCCTCCACCGCCTCGGCATAGTCGCGGGCCAGCAGCGGGAAAACGGTTTGCCATTCGTCGGCCACCTGGCCGCCCATGATCGAGGTCATCGAGCCCTGGCTGTCCAGATCGACCACCAGCACCTTGTAGCCGTCAAGTGCTGCCGACATTGCCAGATGCGCCGCGGTCGAGGTCTTGCCGACGCCGCCCTTGAAGTTGGCCACGGCCACGACCTTGGCGGGCAGGCCTTCGGGGCGGTAGGGGCGGTATTCCTTGGTGCTGATGCCTTCTTCGGCGAAATGGTCGCGCAGTTTCAGCACGTCTTCCAGGGTGAACCAGCGCGAGCCGCTGGCGCCCTCGCCCTGGGGCAGGTCCGGGTTTTTGTTCAGCACCCGGCGCAGGTGGGCGGGGGCGACCGGGATCAGGTAGCGGCAGACCTCCCATGTGGAAAAGCTGCGCAGACGTTTGCGCCCGTCGGGGGCATAGCCGCGTTTAGCCAAGTCGTCGCGTCCGCGGCCTGCGAAAGCTGCCGCCTTGGCAAATCTTGCGGTATCGACAAGCTCGCCGAGCTTGGCCGCCGCTGCCTTCGGATCCAGGTTGAAATAGGGGGGCAGGGGGGTGTCAGGTTTTTTTGCCATGTGACGGGTGCCTCGGGTATATCGCCTGTTTGGCGTGTTATCACCGCTTTTGTGGCACATCCTGGGAAGAGTGTGAATCATATTCTGGCAACGCATCTGTTTTCCGCTGCCGTCCGTATCCCGCGGATATATGTAAGCTTTTCCCCAAATCTACTATGGCACAAACAAGTTGAAATGTTGTGAATCTTTGATTCAGATTTAGAATCTTTGGGTTCAAAATACCGAAATATTTCAATCACCTATGTATCTTTGGGGACCTGTATTCAGTATCAATGGAACCCATATGCAGGATCATTGGTACCCGTCTGCGGGAGCAAGGGCCCTGATTCGCAGGAAGACAGGCACCCGCGACTCGCAGGCCGGAAATCAGGCGGCTTCCGGATCCATAATAGCCGGAAAACGGTGGAAACCAGCGTAGAATGGCGCCTGAAACTGGGATGTTCTCAGAAAGGTACCCGTTTGCGGGACGAGGCTTTCCCGTAAATGGGTCCCCAATGCAGGATTGAGCGCGGGTTCCTTTTAAGTCATAGTACCGCCAAAGCAGGCCCCGCAGAGTCGCAAAGACCGGCAAGGGGGCAGGAGGGCAGGGCGATGGACGCCAAAGACATCCCGCACAACAAGCTGACAGGCCCGCTGCGCCGGGGGTCGGTGAAGAAGAACGTGGCGGCCATTCATGTGTCCGGCAAGCTGACGCTGCTGCAGCGCAAGCTGTCGAATGTGCTGCTGCTGAATGCCTATGACACGCTGATCACCAAGCCCAAGCACCAGATCGATGCGCAGACGCTGTGCATGATGGTGGGCTATAACTCTAATGATATGGAGACGCTGAAGCAGTCGCTGCGCAGCCTGGCAGAGACAGTGGCGGAATGGGACATGCTGGATGAGCAGGGGCGGCAGGAATGGGGGGTCAGTTCGCTGTTGTCCTATGCCAAGCTGGCGGGGGGCGTGTGCGAATATGCCTATTCTCCGGCGCTGGCGGAGAAGCTGCATGACCCCAAGGTCTTTGCGCTGATCAATCTGAATATTCAGCGCCGGTTCACCTCCGGCCATGCGCTGGCGCTGTATGAAAACTGCTATCGCTTTGTGCGCACCGGATCGACCGGCTGGTGGGATATTGCGCTGTTCCGGCGCCTGATGGGGGTCGATGGCAGCGCCTATTACGAGAGTTTCAAGCATCTGAATGCCAAGATCATCAAGCCGGCGGTGGCGGAGGTGAACAAGACCTCGAACATCCTGTTGACGCCGGAGTTCAAGAAAATGGGCCGGCAGGTGGCCGAGGTGCGGTTTCTGATCAAGGAGAACCCGCAGCTGGCGATGCTGGACATTGATGACGGGGCAGGGGTGCGGCAGGGGGCTGTTTACACCCAGCTGATCGGCCTCGGCGTCAGCGACCGGCTGGCGCGGCAGTGGATTGCCGAGCACGGAGAGGATTATGTGGCCGAGAAGGTCGGCTATCTGAAAAGTAAAAAGGGCGTGGACAGCCCGGTGCGCTATCTGAGCGCGGCGCTGCGCGATGATTACAAGGATACGCCCGCGGAGACCGCGAAGGCGCTGCCGCCCGAGGTGCTGGCGGCGGCAGAGGCGCGCCGTGCGGCAGACGCCGAGGCGGCCCGGCTTGCGGCGGCAGAGGATGCAGTCAAGGCGCGGGAGCGATCATTGCGGGCGCAGCGGCTGGAGCGGATCCGGGACCTGGCCGCCGGGCGCTCACCGACCCAGCGGGATGCCGACAAACGGCTGTTCCTGAGCCGCCTGGATACAGAGATCGACCGCGAGGAATTCCGCAACCGGGGCTGGGCTGCGGCGCTGCTGGCCGGTGAAATGGCAGAGTTCTGGGAAGAACTGATCCCCGGCGCGCTGGAGGATCTGGCAGGGTAGGGCGGGCCGCTTGTGGCAAGCGGCCCGGCAGGATCAGGCGGCGGGCCTGATCCTGGCCCCGGTTTGCAGATGGCGGAGGGTTAGACCCCCGCCATTTCCTGTTTCTCCACCCCGCGGAAGAAGATCAGGTAGAACACCGGCGCGGCCACCAGGGTAAGCACGGTGGCAAAGGCCAGGCCGCCCATGATTGTGATCGCCATCGACACAAAGAAGGCATCGGTCAGGAGCGGCGCCATGCCAAGGATTGTGGTCACCGCCGCCAGCATTACCGGACGCAGACGCGACACCGAGGCCTCGACGATGGCTTCGCGCAGGGGCAGGCCGGTTTCGCGCACCAGGTCGATTTCCTCGACCAGAACAATGCCGTTTTTGATCAGCATCCCCGACAGGCTGAGCAGCCCCAGGAGGGCGGTGAAAGTGAAGGGGAAGCCGGTGCCCAGAAGCCCGATCACCACGCCGTTCACGGACATCGGCACCAACAGCCAGATGATCACCGGCTGGCGGATCGCGTTAAACAACAGCACCGAGATCAGCACCATGATCAGCAGCGTCACCGGCAGCTGTTTGCCCAGCGACTCATTCGCATCGCCCGAGCTTTCATGCTCGCCGCCCCATTCCATCAGGTAGCCGGGCGGGATGTCCATTGCCTCGATGGTGTCCTGCACTTCGGCAAAAACGGTGGCGGCGGTCTGATCCGGCGGGATATCGGCGCCGACGGTCAGGGTCGGCAGCCGGTCGCGGCGGTGCACCAGGGTGTTTTCCATGATCACATCAACGCCGTCGATCATCTGTTCCAGCGGCACGAACTTGCCGGCCGAGGAGGAGAAAACCACCTGATCATAGATATTGTAGGGCTCCTGCGGTGCGAGGCGCACGATGATCGGGATCAGCCGGTCGCGTTCGCGGACCACCCCCACTTGCAGCCCGTCGGTGGAAAACTGCAGCGCGTCGGCGATGCCCTCGCGGGTGACGCCGGCGGTTTGCGCCCGGTCGTTGGCATAGGCCGGTTTCAGCACGGGTTCCTGTTCGCGCCAGTCGTGGCGCGGGATCAGGATATTGGCCGAGGCCGCTTCCAGCCGCTGAATGGCTTCCTCGCCCAGCCGGCGCAGCACGCGCGGGTCGGGGCCGGAAAAACGCACCTGGATCGGATCGCCGCCGCCGGGGCCGAACACCAGACGCTTGGTGCGGAATTCGCCCTCGGGGAACTGCGCCTGGCCGAACGCTTCGAGTTCGGCCTGCAGCGGCGGGATCGCATCCAGGGTTTCGGTGCGGATGATCAGATGCCCGTAGCTGGGGTTCGGTTTTTCGGCCGAGTAGGTCAGCATGAAACGGGTGGCACCCTGGCCGGAGAAAGAGGCGGTGGAGACCACATCATCGCGTTCGGCGAGCCAGTCCTCGAACACCTTCAGGTGCTGGGACGTTGTCTGGATCGAGGTGCCCTGCGGCAGCTTGTAGTGGACAAAGAACAGCGGTGTGTTTGAGTCCGGGAAGAACTGCTGTTTCACCTGACCAAAGCCGATGAAACAAACCACAGTTATGCCCGCCAGCCCGGCCACCACCAGCCAGCGCAGTTTCAGCGCCGACGCTAGGATCTTGCCATAGGTGCGGAACAGAAGGCCGCTGTAGGCATCGCTGCCGCCGTCCTTGCCCTGTTTGAAGAAATAATGCCCCAGCAGCGGCGTGGCGGTCAGCGCCAGGAGCCAGCTGAGCAGCAGTGAAATCGCGATGACTGCAAACAGCGAGAACAGGAATTCGCCCGTTGAATCAGGACTGAGGCCGATGCCGGCGAAGGCCATGATGCCGATGACAGTAGCACCCAGCAGAGGGATCTGGGTTTTTGATGCAGCGTCATGCGCGGCCTCGCGTGAGGTTTTGCCGCGCTGCATCGAGATCTGCATCCCCTCGGCAACCACAATGGCATTGTCCACCAGCATCCCCATGGCGATGATCAGCGCGCCTAGTGAAATCCGCTCCATCTCGATGGAGAACATGTTCATGAAAAACAGCGTGCCGACCACGGTCAGCAGCAGGGTGGACCCGACAACAACAGCGGCGCGCCAGCCCATGAACAGGGCCAGGACCACCACCACGATGCTGACCGACATCGCCAGGTTGACCAGGAAGTCGTTTGAGGCCTGATCTACCACCACATGCTGCTGGTAGATCGGTTTCAGATCCACGCCATAGGGGATCCGGCTGTCCAATGCGGCCAGTTTGGCGTCGACGTTCCGGCCCACCTCGACGATGTTTTCGGTGGCAAGGCCGGCAATGCCCAGGGTAAAGGCCTCAACCCCGTCGAAGCGGATCAGCAGGTCCGGGTCGCTGATGCGGCCGCGGTGAACGTCGGCCATGTCGATCACATTGACCACTTCGCCCTGCGAACCGATGGTGAGGCCCGCAATTTCCGTGACCGAGTCCGAGCCTTCCGGGGCGCTGAACCGGGTGTCCGCCGGCCCGGCATCAAGACTGCCGGCCGGGCGGACCGAATTGGCATTGGCCAAGGCGCTGCCGATGGCGTCAAACGGGATGTTCTGGTTGACCGCAACGGCCATTTTGGGTTCGACAAAAACGGCCTCGGGCGGCAGGCCAGTGATTTCCACATCGGCCACGCCGTCGACCGTCAGCAGCTCGCGCCGCAGGTAGGTGGCCAGCTCGTGTTTTTCGGCGTCGGTGTAGCCCTCGGCGGTGACTGCGTAGAACAGGCCGAACACATCGCCAAAGCCGTCATTGACGTAAGGCTGGCTGACGCCATCGGGCAGGGCGCGGGCCGCATCGCGGACCTCGGCGCGCAGTTTGGTCCATATCGCCGGCAGTTCGGTGCCGTCGTAAGTGTCCTGCATCTCCACTTCGATCAGCGAAGAGCCGGGCCGGTTCACTGAGGTGATCAGTTTCACCTCGCCCATTTTCTGGATCGCGGATTCCAGCGGTTCCGAGACTTCCAGCGCCACCTGGGCACTGCTGGCGCCGGGGTACTGGGTCGCGATGACTGCGGATTTGATGGTAAAGGCCGGATCTTCCAGGCGGCCCAGGTTCAAAAAGCCCCAGATCCCGCCAAGCAAAGCCGCCAGCATGATAAGCCAGGTGTAAAGCGGCCGGTTGATCGACCCGCGTGCAATGTCCATGCGCCCGCCCTCAGTTGCCGAAGCCGGTGAAGCGGCTGACCTGCTGGCCGTCTTGCAGCGCGGTGCCGCCGGTCAGCACGATCTCTTCGCCGCCGCTGAGGCCGTCCGCAATCCGGAAGTCGCCGTTCTGGGTCGCTTCAACCTTCACCGGGGTCCAGGTGACGGTGCCGTCCACGGCGCCTGCCGGGGCAAACACCATCACCCCGGTGCTGCCATCGGCGGCGGCGACCAGCGCGGTGCCGGGCACCCGGATCGCCGCATCGCCGGTGTCAACGCGCACATTCACCGTGGCCGAAGCGCCGGGCAGGATCTGGCGGTCGTCGGGCGGGGTCAGGCGGAAGGTCACCCGGTAGGTCTGGCCGACGCTGCTGGCCTCAGCGTCGAATTCCAGAATTTCCAGCGGATAGTCTGTGTCCTGGCCGGGGAATTTGGCCGCAATCGTCAGCACATCGCTTTGATCGGCCTGCTGGAACAGAACCTCGGGCACGTCCACCTTGATGTGCAGTTCGGACATGTCGTGCAGCCGCACAATCGGGGTGCCGGCGCTGACGGTGGTGAATTGTTCCACCTCGCGGCTGGAGACCAGCGCATCAAACGGGGCATTCAGGGTTGCATGGCCAAGCGCATAGTCGGCATCCCGCAGGGCGACACGGGCCAGGCCTGCCTCGGTTTCGGCGTCGTCGATCGAGACCTGGCTGACGGTGCCGCTCAGCTTTTCCAGCCGCACCACGGTGCGGTCGGCCTGTTCCTTGCGCAGCTGCGCCTGTTCCAGCTGCAGTTCGAACGGCTCAAGATCCAGTTCGGCAATCAGCCCGCCCTGCGCGACAGAGCCGCCTTCGGTGACCGGGAATTTCAGGATCTGCCCGCTGACCTGGAAGGCCAGATCAACCGTCTGTTTGGCGGCAACCTGGCCGAAAAACTGCCGCTCCAGCAGCAGGGAGTCCGATGAGGTTTGCAGCAGTTTCACGGGCTTCAGCGGTTCCTGTGCCGCGGCGGCCGCGGATAGGGCGGCAATACCGCCCGCAAGGGCAAGGGATCTGCTCCAACGCATTCTAGTCACTCCTTCCGGGCGGTTTTGCCGCCTGTCCGCATCATTGTTTTGTTCGCTGCCACGCCCGGCCGCGCAATCAGCCAATACCCGCTCTGCCGGGGAATTTGCGGCCTATATCCCAGTTGCAGGAACTTTCCTGTGAACGAGGTCACAATGCAACGGTTTCCAAAGGGCATGCGGTTTTCCTGCCGCACAATAGCGCAGGCCGGGGCGTGTATCCGTGCGCGGCGCAAGAGATGGTGTTTGATGACATGACAAGACGTTTGCCTTCTTCGGCGGCTGTGAGCGATACCTGAACCGCGGCTTCTATTGCCTTCGAGAGAAGGGGGCCGACCCATCTCTTCCATCATCTTTTCCCTGAAGACTTCTGCCGGGATCTTCCGCCCCAGGCATTTCCGGGGTGTGTTGTTGAGGCGGTCGCAGAGCATCGTCAGTTCATGATCTGAGACTGCCGCCAAATTGAGCTTGCGAGGCAGCGCCGCAGCCGCCGGTTTGTATTCCCGACAGTGCCTTTCTGCCAGGGCGAAGACGGATCGCAAAACCAGGTTTGCGTTCCTGTCCCGGCTTGCAGATGCGGCCGGCCGACACGCTTGACCAGCGATGTCACATTCGATTGCCCAATGCGTTGTTTGAACAAGACAAGATCAGCCTCCCAATGCCCAAACTGGCGCCGGTGTGCGATATCATCCGGGTGGAATAGGATGCTGACATCACGGTCGAACTTGGGCTTCTGGCTCTTTCTGGCGCGGCGTGGCCGCCGAGACTTCCGGTGTTCGGGCAGATACCGCCAGAGCTCATCAGTCATGCCTTCTTTGCAGTAAATGGGTGTTGCTGCAGAACTCTGACTTCTGAGGATTCACATCACGAATCCATGCGGTTAGACGGGGCAGATAGCAAGCCCGCACCTGCCCGCAACCGCACGACGAACTGGTCCAGCTGCAACGCCGCGTTGCGCAAGCGGGGCTCGCTGCTGATCTGGGTGAACAAGGACATGACCTGGCGCGCGCCGCAGGCAGGCCGCAGGGATGGTGTCGAGCCTGCTGCGGCTGGCAGGTCTGGATCGGCCCGTGTCCGGCTTCTCCACCCTCTGCCGCAGGCAGAAGACACTGGCGGTGCAGATCCCGTATCGCCGCATGGACGGCCCGCGTAACCTGCTGGTCCCCTCTCGTGACATCACTGCGTGATGCACTGCCGGGCAGCGGACAGCACCGGGATCAAGTTCCTTGGGGATGGCGAATGGCAGGCCCGCAAGCCGCATCGAGGTCAAGGTTCGCTGCCTCAAGGCCTTCGGCGAGCGCATCGCCGCAAGAGACCCCGAGCGCAAGACTGCCGAAATCCACATTCGCATCGCTCTCATGAACCGCTTCAACGCGCTCGGCACCTCCGCTCACCGCCACGACCTGGCGGCGCTGAAAGAACCGCTGCGCAGCCATGGCGGGCTGACCGAACAGGAAGTACCGTTTATTGTGAACCGAGTCCTTGATCTGCCTGGCCAGCCCGAGGAATTGCGCAACTTTGACGCCTTCTTCTATGCCACCGCTGCGGCGGCTCTCTAATCCATGGGTGAAATTATGACCAATACTGAGATCCGGAATGAAGGGATGCGGATCGGCGGCGAGATCGTCTTTACCGATGAAACTGTCCCGGTTCATTACCCCTATACCAATGAAGTTGTTGGATATGTTCCTGCCGGCAAGGCCGAACATGCCCGCATGGCGTTTGAGGTGGCAGCGAACTACACGCCCAAACTCACCCGCTATGAGCGCGGCCGGATCCTGCAGCGCGCGGGTGTGCTGATCGGGGAGAAGCGCGAGTGGCTGGCCAAATGGCTGACACTGGAGCTGGGCATCTGCCACCAGCACGCGATCTATGAAACCAAGCGCGCCCAGGACGTCTATCAGTTTGCCGCGGCCGAGGCGCTGAAGGATGACGGCGAGATCTTTTCCTGCGATCTCACCCACAACGGCAAGGCGCGCAAGATCTTCACCAAGCGCGAACCGGTCAAGGCGATCTCGGCGATCACGCCGTTCAACCACCCGCTGAACATGGTGAGCCATAAAATCGCGCCGTCGATTGCCACCAACAACTGCATGGTTTGCAAACCGACCGAGCTGACGCCGCTGACCTGTATTGCACTGGCCGATATCCTTTATGAGGCCGGGCTGCCGCCGGAGATGTTTCAGGTGGTCACCGGCTGGCCTCAGGACATTGGCGACGAGATGATCACCAATGAAAACATCGACATCATCACCTTCACTGGCGGCGTGCCGGTAGGCAAGATGATCGCCGAAAAAGGCGTCTACAAACGCCAGGCGCTGGAGCTGGGGGGCAACGACCCGCTGATTGTGCTGAACGATCTGCCGGACGCGGACCTGGACAAGGCCGCCGCCATCGCCGTGGCCGGCGCCACCGGCAACTCCGGCCAGCGCTGCACCGCGATCAAGCGTATTCTGGTTCAAGAGAGCGTCGCGGACCGCTTTGTGCCGCTGGTCCTGGAAAAGGCTCGTGCGATCAAATTCGGCGACCCGCAGGACCCGGCCACCGAGCTGGGCTGCGTCATCCACGACAAGGCCGCCGAGCTGTTCGAAAACCGTGTGCTGCAGGCCGAAAAAGACGGCGCCGAGATCCTGTACCACCCGCCCCGCCAGGGCGCGCTTTTGCCGCCCATCGTGATTGACAGGGTGCCCCACGGCAGCGAGCTGGTGATGGAGGAGACCTTTGGCCCGATCGTGCCCATCGTCCGGGTGCCGGACAATGACGCCGAGGTGATGAAGATTTCCAATTCCACCGAGTTCGGCCTGTCGTCAGGCGTCTGCACCAATGATCTGAACCGGGCGATTGCCTATATCAACGGTTTGGACGTGGGCACCTGCAACATCTGGGAACAGCCCGGCTACCGCATCGAAATGTCCCCCTTCGGCGGCATCAAAGACAGCGGCAATGGTGTCAAGGAAGGCGTCATAGAAGCCATGAAGTTCTTCACAAATGTGAAGACCTACTCCCTGCCATGGCCGGAATAGCGCCGCCTGTGAGTTAGGGGTCCGGCCAAGGCCCGGCAGAGACACTCCCTGCCCGCCGGAGGGGAAGCAGCTTTGGCCGTCCAATCCCCTGCCGGCCCAACCGCTCCGAACGTGCACAGATGGGGGTAAAGAGGAACACAAGGAGAACTCACGATGGGGTGACCGTTCGCTGCGCGTTGTTCGAATTGGTAAAATGCGGACTTGGACGAAACCGCTCTCGCGGTACAGGCGCTTGTGGCGTGTGTTGCGCGTTGATGTGTGTGGCGTGGATTTTGCGAGCTGACGCACCTGTCTGACGATTGGGACCTTCTCTATCTAATGACAGGAGGGCCTGATGACCGGTCAATATGTTCCCAAGCTGCGCCAACGCTTTCTTGAAGATATGCGGATCAAGGGTCTGCAGCCGAAGACACAGACGATGTACCTGCGTGCGATGCGCGATTTCACGCGGTTTCCGGGGCATGCGCCGGATAGCGCGACGCAGGAGGAACTGCGCGCCTTTCAGGCCCAAGGGGCCTGAACGTGGAAAAGCGGCCAAAATTAAGAACATTTGTGACCGATTGATGTTGCGCTGACCTCAAGACCCGTAACCAATTGCTTTCATGCGGTATTTTTGAGTTGGGCAGCTGGCTAACAACGCGGCACGCGATTGGAGCTTGTCCTTTCAGGATATGGATTTTCTATCGTCGCTGCCCCAGTCTGTTTGTCTTGAGGTGGCACTACAAACTTGCAGCGCTCGCTGCGCAGGCAGGTTTGTCGAAGACTGGGCCAATGTCGATGACAATACAGTCGACTATGTCGCCTCCCAACTCGACATGCAGGCTATTCGCCCTCATCGGTTGTTTTCTGACCGGGCTGCTCGCCGCTATCGGCTGGAGATCGCCAAGCACCTTGGTCTATCCCGAACACAGGCGAACCATCGCGCTGTGCTCGAAGTTTGGTTGCGTGATTTAACTTGCCCAAATGGTGGCTCAATTGGTGACATGCTTGACCAATGCTATCGCTGGTTTCGGGAAAGACGTTTGCTCCCGCCAGCCGAAGGCATCCTGGCGCGTTCCGTTCGAACCGCATGGATTGCATTTGTAGATGGTCTATTAGCTGGCATCGCAAGGGCGCTGCCACCAAAGGCGTCAGAAGCATTTGAGGCCAGCCTGACAGATCCGCGTGGCAGTCATGGGTTTCAGCGTTTGAAAGGCGATGTTGGCGCTGCAACGCTGGAAAGCGTACTGGATGCTGCTGACCGGCTTGCCTTTATTCAAGGTCTCGACTTGCCATTTGATATGATGTCCAGCGTTGATCCGTCATGGATCAAGATTCTGGTGCGCCGGGTTGAGGGAGAGACTGCCTATGAGGTGGGGCGGCACAAACGTGAAAAACGCCTTGGATTACTGGCTATCCAAACAACGTCGCGAAGAGCAAAGCTGATTGATGGGCTGGTGGACTTGCTGATTGAAGTCGTGCACCGCATCGGCACGAAATCCCGGCGCAAGGTGATCGGCAAG
>NZ_JAKFZM010000044.1:0-31756 GCF_021654205.1 Leisingera sp. MMG026
CCTAGACAAAGCGGGCTTTGCAGAGGTTTTGATGCCAAAAGAGTCAAAGGTTTGTGACGTTCCACAATACAAGCGATCGAGCTGTATCCGGGCACAGTGATGGCCGGCGGCATCTTCTTGCCATTGAACACCGCCTATACCGGGCCTGAAGCGGTCTATTTCGTGGGCGACGCGTCTCCGCGCGTGGTGGGTTGCGATCCGGCGCGAATGGGGGAGATCAGCGCAATTGCAGATGAGGCGCGTGTGCTGACCGCGGCGGAGGACGGCCAGTTCCGCCTTGGCGGTGCGGGTGGTTTTCCTTCTCTGCCCTCTCCGCATTGAATTCGGGCTTCAGAACAGGCCGTACCGCAGACAGCGTCACCCGGTCCAGCGGTGTGCGTCCTGCGGTGGCTAGGCGCCGTGTGACCCTCGCGCCACTCAGCAATCCAGGCCTCCGCCCGCGATTTGCGTCAGGCATCCGCCTGCGCAATCACCCGCTACAGGAACAGCGCAGCCTCCGTCAGTGGCCCGGGTTTTCCGGGTCGGTTTGCTCTGCGCCGCAGTCAAAGCGTTCGGCATAGGATTCGCTCAGGCGGCTGGGGCCGTGCAGCAACCGCCATTGCCGGATGCCATTGCGCCAGCCTGCCCGGCCTTCGCGGGTGCAGGGCTCTTCGGTATCCTCAGCGGGGGTTTCTGTCTTCAGCAGCTCCCACACCGCCTGCTTACCCTGGCAATATGCTTCGGCGCCCCAAGCACCCAGCAGCTCCTGAAAGGCATCAAAGGCGGCACGGTTGAACACCTTGTCCTCGCCCAGCCGGTTGTTCACCGGGTTCTCCGGATGCACGCCGCAACAGGGCACCCAGCCCTCGGGGATCGGGGTGTTGGCGGAATGGGTACGCTCGGCACGCAGCAGCTTGGGCAGCACATGGGTGTGCGGGCCTTCGGGGGATTTGCCACCGGTGTCGGGACCGCCGATCATTTGATAAACTTCGACCCGGCCAAGGCGGGTCAGCAGCACCCGATGCGGATGGTGCTTCAGGATCGCACCCATCGCCGGGTTGCCGTGCTCGAATAGCGACCGGCCAGCGTTTTCGGTCAGCGCTTCCAGCAATTCCGGATCGGCGGTGCGGATGCAGAAATCCGCCTGGAACTGGCCCAACCCCATATCGAACAGCCAGGCACCTCGGTCTTCGTCGCGCAGGGCGCCTTCGTCGGGGCCAAGCGCGGTCAGCACATCGCGCTGGTTCATCGCGGCGGCGTCATGCGGCAGGCACAGGGATACCGCCTGGGTCCAGCGGTGCGGTTTGGGGCTGAGGATCTCATAGGCCACCGGGCGCACGCCCTCCAGCGTATCAATACGCACCCCGCCGCGGTCCGTGACCTGCATAAGCCCGGCATGTTCTTGCGGCGCCGGGTCGCCATAGACGTGGTGGAACTCACCTATGGCGCCAAAAGACCCCATGTTCCAACCGCAGCCTTCCTGCATCAGCGCGTCTTTCAGCACTTGTTGAAGCTTAGGCATCTGCTGCCCTCCTGTTGGTTGTTTTCCACTCCAGAGCGCCGGTGTGGACGGCCTGGTAAACGGCTTTGCCGATGGCTTCGCCGGTGGCGGTGTGCAGCCCTGCATAGGGGTTTGCGCCGGTCAGGGCGGCCACCGCGACGCAGTCGGTTCCGGTGCCGGTCGCGGTTCCGCTTGGCAAAATGATGCCAGCGTCCATCACCGCCGCGGTGCGGGCCTGGACGGCAATGCTCATCGCTTCGATCAGCCCGGCGAGGGTCAGCCCTTCGGAGAGGCGCAGTGCGACATTGATGGTGCCCCAGTTGCGGCCGGCGTAGTCCATCCGGCTCCCAACCCGCTCGGCGTTGGACAGGCCGACGGTGGCTACCGCATGGGCCTGGATGCCCTCCACCTCAGCCATGGCTTCGCAGTAGCGGCGCACATCGCGCGAGGTGAGAAAGGCCACGGCATCCCCGCCACCCCGCTGTGCCAGTTCACCGGCAAACCATTCGGTAACATCCAGATCCCGCGGCAGGTCACTGTTGCGGACTTCGCGCCACAGGATGCGGCGGGCGGTGACCAAGCCGGGGCGGTTCACTGCCCAGCTCAGCACCTGCATCTCCTCGCCCAGGTCAAACTCGATCCAGGGGCGCTCCAGAGTGACGGCACTCATCACAGCACCTCCAGTGGCTGGAACACCGGCCCTTGCGCCGTGGTCTCATGCCAGATCGAGATGCCAAAGGCGCGGGCCATCAGCGCCGGTGTCAGCACCTCAGCGGGCGCACCGTCAGCCAGTATTCCGCCTTCGGCCAGCAGGATCAGCCGGGTGCAGTGGCGTGCAGCAAGCCCAAGGTCATGCAGAGAGACCAGCGCGGCGCGGCCTTCGGCAGCGAGGCTGGCAAAGACCTCCATAGTGGAGATCTGATGCGCCGGGTCCAGCCCTGCGGCGGGCTCGTCAGCCATCAAAAGCGGCGTGTCCTGCGCCAGCGCGCGGGCAATCAGCGCGCGGGCCTGCTCGCCGCCCGAGAGGCGCGATGCAGCACGCTGGCGGAACGGATCCAGTCCCATGCGCCCAATCGACTGATCGACCAGCGCCTGATCGCCAGGCGGCAGCCGCAGCCCCTGCGGCAGATGCGGCAGGCGGCCAAGCGCCACCAGCCGCTCCACCGGGATCGGCCAGGCGATTTCGCGTGATTGCGGCATCCAGGCCACCGCGCGGGCGCGCTCCGCCGCGCTCATCGCTGCCAGCGAGCTGTGCCCTTGCGCCGGAATCAGCCCCAGGGCCGCGCGCATCAGGCTGCTTTTGCCTGCGCCGTTTGGCCCCAGCAGGCCGACGAATTCACCTGCCTGGATTTCAAACGAAACATCGCGGAGCACCGGACGGTTCCGCAATGTGACAGCGAGGTTCCGGACCGAAAGCACGCTCATGCCAGCCCTTTCCGCGTCTTGTAGATCAGGTGCAGGAACAGCGGCGCGCCAACCAGCGCTGTGACCACCCCCAGTTTGAGATCCCGCGACGGCAGGATGATCCGCACAGCGATATCAGCCAGTTGCAGCATGATGGCCCCGCCAAGTGCCGAGGCCCACAACAGCCGCGACGGCTGGCCGCCAACCAGCGGGCGCAGGATATGCGGCACCACCAGGCCAATGAAGCCGATAGCGCCCGCCACAGCAGTGGCGCCGCCGGCAATGGCGGCAGTCCCGACCACCAACAGCAGCCGCATGCGGTTCAGGTTCATCCCCATGGTCTGCGCCGCATCCTCGCCCAGTGTAAGCGCATCCAGACCCCGCGACAGCGTCATCAGGATCGCGGCCCCGGTCAGCGCAAACGGCAGCACCAGCCAGACATGCAGCATTGAGCGATCCGCCAGCGATCCCATCATCCAGAACACGATCTCATTGGCGGCAAAGGGGTTGGGCGACAGGTTCAGCACCAGCGAGGTGAGCGCCGCCGCCATCGCCGAAATCGCGATCCCTGCCAGGATCAGCGTCAGCGAGCCGCCCTGCGGCCCGGCCAGCGCCATCACCAGAAACACACCCGCCAAAGCACCGGCCAGAGCGGCCAGCGGCAGGCCCAGGGTGAGGCTGGCCGCCAGTCCGGTGTTGATCGCCAAAACCGCCCCCAGCGCCGCCGAGGAGGACACGCCGATCAATCCCGGCTCCGCCAGCGGATTGCGCAGATAACCCTGCATCGCGGCCCCCGCCAACCCCAGCCCGCCACCGATAATCACCGCCAGCAGCGCCCGCGGCAGCCGGATTTCGCGCATCACCAGCGTCAGCGGGCCATAGCTGTTGTCAAAAAAGGCCGCGAGGCTTTCGCCGATGTCCACATCCGCAGGCCCCACGGTCAGCGACAGCAGGAACAACGCCAGAACGGCCGTGGTAAGCATCAGCATCAGCATCAGCATCAGACGGGTCATTCCCGGCTCTCCTTTTCCAGAAAAATGCGGCGTTCCTCCGCCAGCGCCGCCACCGCGCGCAGCACATCCGGGGTGCCGCAGACCCAATCCGCATCGCGGATCTGCCCGGCACCGCTGCGGCCCGCCAGGCGGCGCACTGCCGGATGCAGCAGAACTTCCTCGCTGCGCGAGCCGCTCGGATAGGGAGAGGTTCCGATCAGCAGATCCGGCGCGGCCAACGCCAGCAGTTCCGGCGGCATATGACCGGAGTGCGCATAGCCCAGCTCATCCGCGATATTGCGCAGCCCCGCCGCGCGCAGGATTTGGCCCGCGAGGGTCATGCTGCCGGAAGTGAACCCGTTGGCGGCATAAAGCACGGCGCGTGGTGCCTCCGGCCCGGCTTGCTCGAACTTTTCCAGCCGCTGGTCATAGTCTGCCAGCAATGCGCGGGCCGCCTCTTCTCGGCCCAGAACCTGACCCATCTGCAGGATACGTGCGCGCACATCCTGCAGTGAGCTGGCAGGCTGGAACACCACCACCGGCACGCCAAGACGGCGCAGCATATCCGTGGTGGCCGGTGTCGAATAGGCGCCGGCAATCACCAGATCGGGCTGCAGCAAGTAGATCTCTTCAGCCAGCCCGTGATTTATGGGATAGGCCAGGGCTTCCTCTGCCATGGCCGAAGCGCGGGCATCCCGCGCGATGTAGGAGACCGATGCCAGCTGGCCAGGTGCCGCAAGCAGCATCGCCAGCTGGTCAGTGCAAAGGTTCATCGACACCACGCGCGACGGCCCGGCACAAGCACCGGTGGCGGCCCACAAAAGAGCCAGGACTATGCCGGGCAGCCTGCGCATGGGTCAGAACGCGGCCTTTACGCCGATATAGGCGGCACGGCCGCGCTTGGCGTAGCCCCAGACGTCCGAGTATTCTTCGTCAAACAGGTTGGTGATGCGCCCGGTCAGCACCACTTTGTCGGTCAAGTCATACTGGGCCGAGACGTTGACTGTGGTGTAATCCGGCAGTTCAGCAGTAGCAAAAGAGCCGAAAAACTGAGTATCCCAGTTGCCTGCTACATGGCGGACATCAGTCGTCACAGAGCCGCGGCCGTTGAAGGTTTGCAGAGTTGCGCTCAGCAGCTATTCGTGCTCCGGACGGCGAACCTCAACCGAACCATCCGGGTTGGTGGCATCCAGATAGGTGTAGGACAAGTTCAGATAGAGGTTTTCTGTGGCATCCAGGCTTGCCGCCAGCTCAACGCCTTTGCGTTCGCTGTCGCCTGCCTGATTGCGGTAGGAGAACGTGGTTGCGTTCACCATGTAGCTCTCGATCTCTCCTGTCAGCGTCTCGTCGAAATAGGTCACATCAACCAGACCGCGCCCTTGCAGGAACGGCACCTCTACCCCGAAATCAAAGCTGCGGTTTTCCTCCGGCTGCAAGTTCGGATTGCCCAGGTAGGTGGTGGCGCCAAATGTACTGTTGGCAGACAGCTCAAAGTAAGACTGGTTCACGATCCCTGTCCCGGCGGAGCTGTGCAGCCACACACCGCTTCTCTAATTGGGTGTTTGGGTCAAGCTCGTTTTCTTTATTCTCTGGGTCATTGTCACTCATCCGGGTCACACTTCTCTTCGCAGTCTGATTGACGCTCAGATGGCACCGCTGCACGTATGTGTTGGATCGGCTGTGGAGAGCCCCACTTTCTGGCGCGCGTCCCATTGCGCAGCGAACTTTTTCGGCTTTATCCACAAACCTCGTCCGGTGAGGACGACCCCGTCAGGGTTGGGTACTTGGCGATTTATGTCATGCCGTGCTCCCCAATCGTTCCTGACGAAATTCCGTTCCGTCGACCCACATGCGATGCAGTAAAACGGCCAACTTTCGAGCCACAGCAACGACGGCACGGCGTCGGCCCTTGGTACGCATCAAACGCATTCCCCAAGACTTAATCTGCGATTGCACCATACTTCGCATGAGCAGCGCATTGCCCGCTGCGTAAAGTGCAGCACGGACGTCACTGTCACCAGCCTTTGATATGCGGCCAGGGTTGTCGTGCTCTCCTGACTGGTATCGCCGGGGAGTAAGACCAAAATGGCGCCCACCGTGCGGGATCTTTTGAACCGTGTGGGATCATCGACGGCTGCCTTAAACGTCAGTGCTGCGATTGGGCCAACTCCGGGAACCGTCATCAGTCTCAGGCAAACTTCATCCTGACTGGCAGCCTGCTTTACGCGCCGGTCCAGCTCCAGACATTGCTGATACAGCGCCACCCTGGCATCAAGCAGCGGCACAAGGGCATGTGCCAGAACATCATCCATTTCGATGATAGGACGCACAATGCCATCAAAACTGCCATGCGAAACGGTGTTGGGCAGGCGGATGCCAAATATCTTCAACAATCCACGGGTCTCATTTGCCAGATCCATCGTCTTCTTAAGCAACGCCTTGCGTGTGCTGAGCAGCGCACGAAGGCCACGAGCCTTTCGGCTCTTCATATGAACCGGACTGAACCAGCCTGTGCGTAGAACATGCGCGATGCCCCTGGCATCATTCTTATCGGTCTTGTTTCTCATCGCTGACAGGGCTGCGTTCACCTGCCGCGCCTCCATGCAAACCACATCAAAACCTGCAGCCTGCAGTCCGAAGTAAAGATGTTGGCTCATCGTACCAGCTTCCAAACCGATGCGTTCTATCGGGACCTCAAAATCAGAGAGGCACGCTGCAATGGCATCGACCTCGCAAGCCAGCTCGCGTTCGAGAACCACCTGGCCCTTCGTATCAACAACGCAAAGCGCGCACGACCGAAGTGACACATCAAGTCCAACAAAGTACCCCATCATCTCTCTCCCTTGTTCACAGCTATCCTGTGATCATACCGGGAGCTCGACCTCGAAACAGAGGTAGCCCAATTACGCATACTTCCTGCGATTAGTGGCAAAAGTGTTTCCTCTTGCCCTGTCTGCTTGCAGCCGCGGTGAAGGAAAGGCGTCTGCGCGCCTTGGGCACTGCCCGCCAAAACGTCCCTGCACCATGCCTAACCCTCCGCACTTCCTTCTGCCATGCAGCGGGCGGTTTCCGGAAGTGCAGCGGGCCGTCGTGCTGCACGCGCGCCGCGAGAATCCGGCACTTCCGCAATGGGCTCGAACCAGCCCTCCCGCCCAAGAAAAAAGCCCCGCAGACACCTGCGGGGCTTTCGTTTTCAGCAGCCGTGAGGCCGGGGAGATTACTCGTCGCCCGACTTCAGTGCGGCGCCCAGGATGTCGCCCAGCGATGCGCCGGAGTCCGAGGAGCCATACTGTTCCACTGCTTCTTTCTCTTCTGCAATCTCGCGTGCCTTGATCGACAGGCCCAGACGACGGGTCTTGGAGTCGACGTTGGTGACGCGGACGTCGACCTTGTCGCCAACCGAGAAGCGCTCGGGGCGCTGGTCGGCACGGTCGCGCGCCAGGTCGGAGCGGCGGATGAAGGACTTCATGCCCTCATATTCCACTTCGATGCCGCCGTCTTCGATCGCAGTCACGTTCACGGTCACGATCGAGCCGCGCTTCACGCCGCCAACTGCTTCTGCAAACTTGTCGCCGCCCAGAGCTTTGATCGACAGCGAGATACGCTCTTTGTCGACGTCCACTTCGGAAACAACGGCCGAAACCATGTCGCCCTTGCGGTAGTTCTGGATCGCATCTTCACCGCGCTCGTCCCAGCTGAGGTCGGAGAGGTGAACCATGCCGTCGATGTCGCCGTCGAGACCAATGAACAGACCGAATTCGGTGATGTTCTTGACTTCGCCTTCGACCTCGGTGCCTTCCGGGTTGGCTTCGGAGAAGACTTCCCACGGGTTGCGCATGGTCTGCTTGAGGCCCAGGGACACGCGGCGCTTGGCACCGTCGATTTCCAGAACCATGACGTCGACTTCCTGGGAAGTGGAGACGATTTTGCCCGGGTGGACGTTTTTCTTGGTCCAGGACATCTCGGAGACGTGAACCAGACCTTCGACGCCCGGCTCCAGCTCAACAAATGCACCGTAATCGGTGATGTTGGTGACACGGCCCTTGTGGACCGAGGACAGCGGGTACTTGGCGCCAACCAGATCCCACGGATCTTCCTGCAGCTGCTTCATGCCCAGGGAGATACGGTGGGTCTCTTTGTTGATCTTGATGACCTGAACCTTGACGGTTTCGCCGATCGACAGGATCTCGGAGGGGTGATTCACACGGCGCCATGCCATGTCGGTGACGTGCAGCAGGCCGTCAACGCCGCCCAGGTCAACAAACGCACCGTATTCGGTGATGTTCTTGACCACACCGTCGACCGCTTGGCCTTCGGTCAGGTTGCCGATGACTTCGGCACGCTGTTCGGCACGCGATTCTTCCAGGATGGCGCGGCGCGAGACAACGATGTTGCCGCGGCGGCGGTCCATTTTCAGGATCTGGAACGGCTGCTTCAGACCCATCAGGGGGCCCGCGTCGCGCACGGGGCGCACGTCAACCTGGCTACCGGGCAGGAACGCAACAGCGCCGCCCAGGTCGACAGTGAAGCCGCCCTTGACGCGGCCGAAGATCGCGCCTTCGACGCGCTGATCGTCTGCGTATGCTTTTTCCAGGCGGTCCCAGGCTTCTTCACGGCGGGCCATCTCACGCGAGATGACGGCTTCGCCGCGGGCGTTTTCAGCCGAGCGCAGGAAGACTTCCACTTCGTCGCCGACAGCGATTTCAGCAGCTTCGCCGGGATTTGCGAATTCTTTCAGATCAACGCGGCCTTCCATTTTGTAGCCGACGTCGATGATGGCCTGACCAGCTTCGATTGCCAGTACTTTGCCTTTGACAACCGAACCCTCGTCCGGAGTGTCCATTTCGAAGCTTTCATTCAGGAGGGCTTCGAAATCCTCCATTGATACGTTTTGAGCCATGAGGTCTCAGATTTCCTTTTCATACGGTTTTTCTGGCCATGCGGTTGTCTCCGCCGGTCTTGGTTCAGCCGCACAGGACGTGGCCCGGATCACATCTGATCAAACAAACACAAAGGGCCGAGGTGTGCCCCAGCCCTGCTCAGATGTGTCATCCGGACGTTGACCGCCCTTGTACCGACAGCGCGCGTATAGGCGGATTCCCGGGTGCGTGCAAGAGGAAGCTGATCAGAGCTGCGGCAGGCGGCCTGGATTGCCGCTTGCCGCATTGTTCACGCCTCAGGCGATTTCGGTCACGATGGTGTCGCGGGATTTGCGGACCTTTTTCATCGGCAGGAGCCAGTCGCCTTCTTCGGCGCGGGTGCCAAGCGGCAAGAGCAGGACCGAGCGCAGGCCACGGTCCTTGAGCCCCAGGATTTCGTCGATTTTTTCCGGCGTGAAGCCTTCCATCGGCGTGCTGTCGACCTCCAGTTCGGCGGCGGCGGCAAGGGCGAAGCCCAGCGCGATATAGGCCTGGCGGGCAGCGTGGTCGTGGTTGGTGCGCTCTTCACGCGGCAGATAGGTCGCCTTGAGGTTATCATAGTACTGGTTCAGCATCGGGATCTCGCCGCGCTCCTCGGTCATCTGGCGGGTGACGGCGTCGATACGGTCTTCCGAGTAGTTGTCCCAGGCGGCAAAGACCAGAAGGTGCGAACCGTCGGTGATCTGGGCCTGATCCCAGGCGTGCGGGCGGATCTGCGCGCGGATTTCGGGGTTGGTGATGACAAACACCTCAAACGGCTGGGTGCCCGAGGAAGTCGGCGCCATGCGGATCGCCTCGATGATCTGCTCGACCTTTTCCTGCGGCACAGGTTTGGCCGGGTCCATCTTCTTGGTTGCGTAGCGCCAGTTCAGTTTCTCGATCAGGGTGCTCTTGCTCATGTCTTGGGTCCTTTCTCGGCAGACTGCCAGGGGTGGTATACATTTGTGACTGGCTATATAAGGGGTACCGGAAGGGGCGCAAGAAGGCACAGGTTTGAGCCCCGGTAACACGGAAGGAACCGCCATGGCAGACGCCGCCAAATGCCCGGACTGCAGCCGCATAAACGAGGTGCTGTCGCGGGTCGGAGACCGCTGGAGCGTGCTGGTGGTGATCTCGCTGGCGCAATACGGGGTGCTGCGGTTCAATGAACTGAAGCGGAACCTGGGGATATCCCAGCGGATGCTGAGCCTGACCCTGCGCAGCCTGGAACGCGACGGGCTGGTCAGCCGCACCTATTACCCGACGATCCCGCCCAAGGTGGAATACGCGCTGACACCTCTGGGAGAGTCGTTCCGCGAGCCATTACGTGCGCTGGGGCTTTGGGCGCTGGAGCATTTGCCGGTGATCGATGCCGCACGGGCAGAGTTCGATGCGGCTGCGGAGGCGGAAAAAAAATCCGCCTGATGGCGCTGAATGGCAGGGTACCCGGATCAGTGCCTACCGCGAGGGTTTGCTACTTGCGGATATTCCAGACCCCGGCATCGCGCCGCATTAGGGACTGTTCCGCGGCGTTCAGCCGGGTCGCGGCGGCACCGGGATCCTTGCTGCCGCCCGCATTATTCCAGATCTTCAGGGCCGATGCCGGACTCCAAGGCAGGCAGGCAGAGGCCAGCCAGCGCCGCAGCCCGGGCGGCAATGCGTCATAGGCCTGCATCGGGTCCCCTGCCCGGCGCCGGCGTTTCAGGCCGGAATTCAGGTTCCGGCCTGCCTTGCCGTCAGCCATTGCGGCGCCAGCCCGGGAAAGGATCGTCCAGGGCCTCCCAAGCCGGATCGAAGCCGCCTGCGGGTTCCGGCATCAGGCAAGCGTCCAGACAGGCGGTGATCGCGTTCTTGTCCAGGCCCGCCCCGATAAACACCAGTTCCTGGCGGCGGTCGCCCCAGGTTTCATCCCAGTTCTGCAGAAACTCGCGCCGGGCTTCGGGATGGGTTGGCCAGCGGTCTGTTGGCACAGCGGCCCACCACAACCCCAGCGGCCGGACCGAGGAAATTGCCCCGGCCAGCGAAAACTCAGCAGCCCATTCGGGACGTGTTGCCAGCCAGAAATGCCCTTTGGCCCGGATCACGCCGGGCAGATCGCCGTTCAGCACCGCGTGGATCCGGGCGGGATCAAAAGGCCGCCGGGCGCGGTAGACAAAGGAGGAAATGCCGTATTCCTCGGTCTCCGGCACGTGGTGACCAAACCCGTAGAGTTCCTTGGCCCAGAGCGGGTGCTCATGCGCGCGGTCGAAATCGAACCGGCCGGTGTTAAAGATCCTATTACCGTCCACCTTGGAATGATCCGCGTGGATAACTTCGGCATCCGGGTTCAGCGCCTTGATGACGGCCATGGCTGCGGCGGTCTGATCCGGCCCCGCATCCGACACTTTGTTCAGGATAATGACATTGGCGAACTCGATCTGGTCGGTCAGCAGGTTGACCAATGTACGGTCGTCTTCCTCGCCCAGGCTTTCGCCGCGGTCGCTGAGAAAATCGTGGCTGCTGAAATCCTGCAACAGGTTCACCGCATCGACCACCGTCACCATCGTATCCAGCCGGGCAACATCCGACAGGCTGGCGCCATCGGCATCCCGGAAATCAAACGTTGCGGCCACCGGCAAGGGTTCGGCAATCCCGGTGCTTTCGATCAACAGATAGTCAAAGCGCCCCTCCCCCGCGAGGCGGCGCACCTCCTGCAGCAGGTCATCGCGCAGGGTGCAGCAGATGCAGCCGTTGGTCATCTCAACCAGTTTTTCGTCCTGCCGCGACAGTTCGGAGCCGCCGCGCACCAGGTCTGCGTCGATGTTCACTTCGCTCATGTCATTGACGATCACCGCAACCTTGCGGCCCGCGCGATTGTTCAGGACGTGGTTCAAGAGCGTGGTCTTGCCCGCCCCCAAAAAGCCGGACAGGACCGTAACCGGCAGCCTCTTATCTGTCATGCGGAACCTCCATATGTTATATCATAACAAATCACAGGCTGGATAGCAGCCTGTATCGCAATCCGCAACCCTGGAACCAGCAGACAGGCCATGGCCAATGGGTGTACTCCGCTTTCCGGATAACGCAAAACGGCATTCGGCTGCTTTGTTTCGCTTGCAGTCTGGACCGGCAGTCAAACGCGGGCACAATATGAGCCAGCAACTGAATTTCCTTGTCATCATCTCCGGCGAGCACCGCAAGGATGCGATGGGCTGCGCCGGCCATCCGATTGTGAAAACCCCGAACCCGGATGCGCTGGCCGCACGCGGCACGATGCTCACCTCGACCTATACGCCCTCCCCATGTGCGTGCCGGCACGGGCGGCGGCTGCGGGCGACCTGCGATCCGGAAGAGGTCAATGCCCGCGCCTATGCCGGCCAGCGCCGCCGGATCGCCGCTGTAGTGCTTGCTGACGATCCGGCCTTTCCCTAGGCTCGTGAACGGGAGGGTCTGCAATGACACTGAACGAAGCGATCGCAAGCCAGCCGCTCTGGGTGCAAATCTGGGTCAACATTCTGTTCCTGGGTGCTTTTGTCCTGCCGCTGGCTCTGCTGATCTGGAAGCCCAGCCGGGTGGCCGGGCTGGCCACCGTGGCGGCCAGTGTATTGGCGGGGGCCGGAGTTTATTGGCTATACGGGCAGCTTGGATATGTACGCCTCTTGGGACTGCCGCATATAGTCCTGTGGACACCTCTGCTGCTCTGGCTGTGGCAGCAGCGGGCGCAGCCCGGTATGCCCGTTTGGCCACGGCGGATCATTCTGGCTGTCTGCACAGTGATCGCAATTTCGCTGGCCTTTGATTATGTGGATGCAGCGAGGTATCTGCTGGGAGAGCGGCAGCCGTATTAACCGCTGCCGCGCAAAAAGTTTTGCAAAAACTTTTGGCAATTTTCTTACTTAAGAAAATTGCGCCGCCCGCCTAGAGGTCGATTCCCTGCACACCGTCCGGTTCGCCGGCGCGGGAGCCTTGGTTCGAGAAATGCAGATGTATTTTTTAACCCAGGGCACGGCCTGCGGGTCCTCAACAAACTCTCGTTTGCCTTTCCGAACATGAGCAGCGGAATTCAAAGTCTCTATCCAAGGCCTGCAGGCGATGCGTCACGGCGTATCAAATAGGAATTGGCGGCATCCTCGATCAGCGCGAAGTGGTTGATGGGCTTGGAGTTGAACACCATCCAGCCTTCCTCGAAGATCCGGTGCATGAGCTTGGAACCGCCGCGGCCAATGTCTATGTACAGCACTGCGATCTGGTACTTTGAGCGGGCCGCTGGTTTCGCCAACAGGGGCGCGCTGCCCGGCAGGTTCCTCGCAGCCCAGCGGAACGGCAGCTCCGCAAACAGCTCTTCGAGGTTCCAGGGACAGGTTTTCCTGCAACGGCCGCACATGGCGCCGGATTTCAGCCGGGGCCGAGGACGTGGTACAGCATCACCTCGCCGATGCGGGAAACGTCACCGAGGCTGGACAACAGCAGCAAGGGCGGTTGCAGCACTCCGCCATCCATCACCGAATGCGCTCGCGCAGGATAGCCGAGATTGCGGACGTAACTACCGTTTTGGCGGACTCCTGCAGGCCCTTACCGAGATAGCCGAACAGGGAGCGAGCGAACAGGCCGGCCCGTTCTGGCACCCGAGCGGCGTTCGCCTCATTGATATAGAGGTGGGATCCGCCACGTTTTTCAGGGTCTCGAACGGGTGCACAAGCCGGTTGCGGCAGGAAAACAGTTCACCCCCTGGTTTGCCCCTGATGTGTTACAGCTTGGCGACGATGCGCGGCCCAACCAGCAACAGTTTGGCGGCGGTCAAACGCAGCACGCACCAGGTGACGCGGGTCAGCCTGCGTCCGGCATTCCGCTATACAAAACGGCGCTCGATCACCCGCGCCAGCAGGGTGATCCGGCAACCCAGGGAGTTGTGGACCTGGGAGCGCCAGACCGTCACGTTAATTGACATTGCCAACTATTTTGCCGGAAAAGGCCAGCCACACTTCTGCGCGCGTACTTGCAGGCCTTGTTCGGCCGGGCAACAGATCCGGCCGAACAAGGCTGTTCAGTCGTTCATCACGCTTTCCCGCCCGAACATTATGTGTATATATATAGTCATTAAAATTCTTTAATCGAATTGGAAATCCGAATGCCAGCCCCCCACGAGAACATGAGCTACAGGGATATCAAGCAGGTCGTTCTGGACCGGATCCAAAACAAAATCTGGGCGCCGGACAGTCTGCTGCCCAGCGAAACGGACCTGGCTGTTGAATTCTCAAGCACGCGCACCACTGTGAACCGGGCACTGCGGGAGCTGGCCGAAGAAGGCTATCTGGAACGCAAGCGGAAGGCCGGGACGCGGGTTTTGAATTCACCGGTCCGCAAAGCCCAGTTTTCCATCCCCCTAGTGCGGGATGAAATCGCTGAAACAGGCGCCGCCTACCGGTATTCCCTGGTGGAAAGCCGTATCATGCCCGCCCCGGCATGGCTGTCAGCCCGGCTTGATATCCCTCAAAAGCAGGAGGTTCTGCATATCAGATGCATGCATTATGCCGGCAATGCGCCGTTCCAGTATGAAGTGCGCTGGGTTGTGACAGACAGCATCCCCGAAGTTCTGGAGGCGGATTTCACCCAATCCGGTCCGAATGATTGGCTGGTGCAAAAAGTTCCCTTCACAAATCTTGAGCTGAGCTTCATGGCGACCAAGGCCGATCAGACAGTGTCCGAATTTCTGGACGCCCCTCTGGGGGACCCCTTGTTCACGGCGGAAAGGATTACTTGGCTGCGCACCAAGCCTGTAACGCTGGCAAAGCTGTTTTTTGCTCCCGGATATAAAATGACCACTCATCTGTAAGGTTTGCGCCCGCACGCCTAGCGGCCTGCGCACTGACGCCAGGTTCGGAATTAAAAATGCCCAGCGCCTGCAATCTGCATCTTAGGGCCGCCAGACAGCATCCTGGCCCACACGGGTGATACTGGCGGACAGGGTCTTGAACTCGCTCCGGATATAGCCCGCGAAACGCTTTACAGAGGGCCGCATTGGCTGGGCTTCATAGCGTAAAATGCCCAAATGCCGGTCCGGATCACCAATGCGGACCGGCAGGGCGCTGATTGATTTCTGGCGCCGCATCATGAACACCACGGAAAACGGCAGCACTGTCAGCGCGTCGGACCCCGTAAGGATACTGACCACCGCGCTGAGGGAGCCGCCGGAGAAACTGACCTTGAAGTCCTTCACTCCGATCCCTTCAAGCACCGCGCGCAGGTCGTGGTAAAGCGGGCTGTCCGCCGGTGGCGCGATCCAGGAATACTGCGCAATTTCCGGCAGCTTCACTGCCCCGCGCCGGACCAGCGGATGCCCTGCCCGGCAGGCGATAACATTGCGGCCAGGCAGGATCTGATCAAAGGAGAACCCTTCGGGAATTGACGCCTGCCGCAACGGCAGAACGGCCAGATCAAGGGTTCCCTCCTTGAGCTTCGGCATCAGGTCGCCGGGATAGCCGTAGCTCTGGTCGATACGCACGTCCGGGTAGCCCATCTGAAACTCGGCGATCATGGGCGAGATCACCCCGTCGAGGAACACCGGCGTGCCGGCAACCCGCACTGCGCCGCTTTTGCCGCGCTGGAATTGTTCCAGAACCGCACCGCTGCCGCGCACTGCCAGAAAGACCTTCCTGCCTTCCTCGGCCAGGGCAAGGCCCAATTCGGTCGGCTGCAGCGGGCGCCTGCCCGGCTCAAACAAGGGGGCGCCGACGCGCTCCTCCAGCATCGCAAGCGATCGCGACAGGCTTGGTTGCGACTTGCCAAGCAGGTCTGCCCCCTCGGTCAGCCCGCCACGATCGACGATGGCAAACAGCAATTCAAGGTGACGGGGATCAATCTTCATACCGAAAGGTTATATTAACGCCCTCAAGTTCGATCAAGTTCGAAAAATTATCCATCATATTGGTGTCACACCCGGTTTGGAGGCACCCGGCATGTTCGACACTGCAAAATACGGATCAGATCAGACCGTCATCTTTGAGGCGGGGCTGCACCGCGCCTTGGACCGTCATGTTTCTGCGCTGGATGCCAACCGCGTTCTGGTGCTGACCACACCGCATCAATCGGATCTCGGGCTGGAGCTGGCGGCGCAGCTGGGCGCCAAGGCGGCAGGTGTGTTCTGCCGCGCCGCCATGCATACGCCGGTCGAGGTGACCGAGGAAGCCCTGGCACATCTGCAGGATGTCGGCGCGGACACTGTGCTGGCGGCCGGCGGCGGTTCGACCATTGGGCTTGGCAAGGCGCTGGCTCTGCGCAGCGGCGTCACCCAGATTGCCCTGCCCACGACTTATGCCGGCAGCGAATGCACACCGATCCTCGGCCAGACTGAGAACGGGGTGAAAACCACGGTGAATGACAGCAATCTGCGCCCGGCCGCCGTGCTTTATGACCCGGAACTGGTGGCAACCCTTCCGGTACCGATGACCGTGACAAGCACGCTCAATGCCATGGCCCATGCCGTCGAGGCGCTCTATGCGCAGGACCGCAATCCACAGTCGACTGAACTGGCGCTGACCGGGCTGCGTATCTTTGCCGGCGCCCTGCCGCGGGTGATGGAGGATCCGGCCGGTCTGGAAGCGCGCCTTGCCACGCAGCAGGGTGCCTGGGCCTGCGGCACGGTACTGGGACAGGTGGGCATGGCGCTGCATCACAAGCTTTGCCACACACTTGGCGGCAGCTTTGGCCTGCCGCACGCAGAAACCCATGCCATCGTGCTGCCGCACGCCGCCGCCTATAACGCTGCTGCCGTGCCCGGCCTGCTGGCCCCCGTTGGCGAAATCTTTGGAAGTGCCGATCCGGCGGCCGCACTGTGGCAATTCGCCAAGGATCACGGCGCCCCGATGGCGCTGCGCGATCTGGGGCTGGCAGAGGCGGATCTGGACCGCGCTGCCGACCTGGCAGTGCAGAACCCCTATTGGAACCCAAAAGAAATCACCCGGCCGGGCATTCGGGACCTGCTGGCGCGCGCCTGGGGAGGAGACGCGCCAGGTAACTGAACCATGAGCTGTAATCAGGGAGGAGACCCCATGATCAACCGCCGAACATTGCTGAAAACAGGCACCGCTGCCGGGCTGCTGAGCACAAGCGGACTTGCCGCGCCCGCCCTGGCCCGGGGCGCAAAAATCAAACTGGGCTACATCAGCCCGCAATCAGGCCCGCTCGCGGCCTTTTCCGAGGCGGACCGGTTCATCCTGGACGGCTTTGCCGCAACCGACGCGGGCCGGAATTTCGAGGTCATCGTCAAAGACAGCCAATCGAACCCGAACCGCGCGGCGGATGTGGCACGCGAGCTGATCGTGGATGACGGCATCGACCTGATGCTTGTCGCCTCTACGCCGGAAACAACCAACCCGGTTGCCACAACCTGCGAGGCTGAGGAAATTCCCTGCATCTCCACCGTTGCCCCCTGGCAGCCGTGGTTCGCCGGTCAGCAGGGCAACTCCGGCGATCCGGGGTCGTGGGAGCGGTTTCACTATGCCTATCACTTCTTCTGGGGGCTGGAGGACATCATCGCGGTCTTCAATGCCATGTGGAGCCAGCTGGACACCAACAAATCCGTCGGTGCGCTTTACCCGAACGATGGCGACGGCAATGCCTGGGGCGACCCGGTGCTGGGCTTCCCGCCGGTACTGGAGCAGAGCGGCTACAGGCTGACCGACCCTGGGCGCTACCAGAACCTGACGGATGACTTCTCCGCACAGATCAACGCCTTCAAACAGGCCGAAGCGGAGATCGTGACAGGCGTGCCGGTCCCGCCTGACTTCACCACATTCTGGACCCAGGCCAAACAGCAGGGCTTTGCGCCCAAGGCTGCCACCATCGGCAAGGCGGTCCTGTTTCCGCAGGCAGTCGAGACCCTGGGGGATGCAGGCCACAACCTCAGCTCCGAAGTCTGGTGGTCCCCGAACCATCCGTTCAGCTCCTCACTGACGGGCCAGTCCGCAGCCGGTCTTGCCCACGGCTTCACCGTTGCAACCGGGCGGCAGTGGACCCAGCCGATCGGCTTTGCCCATGCGCTGTTCGAGATGGCCGCTGATGTGATGGCCCGCGTGGATGATGCAGGGGATGCGGATACCGTGTCCGAAGCAATCGCCGCCACCGAGCTTGCCTCCATCGTCGGACGCATCGCCTTTGACGGCACCGGCCTGCCGCTGTTTGCGCAGGCGAACGTGGCCAAGACACCGCTGGTGGGCGGTCAATGGCGGCTGACAGAAAGCGGCAGCTATGACCTTGTGATCGTTGACAGTTCCACCGCGCCCGAGGTGCCGGCGGGCGGCGTGATGGAACCCATTTCATGATGCTGAAAGGAACCCTGTATTGCCGCATCGGCGCGATGGGGCGGGTGGAGCTGCTGACATGACCCTTCTCTCATTGCGCAACGTTTCGAAAAGCTTTGGCCAGCTGAAGGTGGCTGATGACGTCACCGTGGAGATTCCGGCGGGCCAGGCGCTTGGCATCATCGGGCCCAATGGCGCGGGCAAGTCGACGCTTTTCAACCTCATCACCGGCAATCTGCGCAGCGACGCCGGATCCATCCGCTTTGACGGGCGCGACGTGACGGCGGTACCCGCCATGCAGCGCTGTCTTGCCGGTGTCGGCCGCTCCTTCCAGGTGCCGCAGCCCTTCGGCAACATGACCGTGTTCGAGAACCTGCTGGTGGCCGCCACCCACGGGCGCAAGGCCTCCGAACGGGATGTGCAGGCTGATTGCGCCCGCATTCTAAGCCAATGCGGTCTGTTGCAGGCGGCCAACCAACCGGCTGGCGGCCTCGCACTGCTGCAGCGCAAGCGGCTGGAGATGGCGCGTGCGCTGGCAACGGATCCCAAGCTGCTGCTGCTTGACGAAATCGCCGGCGGTTTGACCGAGGGCGAATGCCTGTCCCTGGTAGACACCATCCGCAGCATCCATGCCCGCGGCGTTACCATTATCTGGATCGAACATGTTCTGCATGCGCTCACCTCGGTGGTGGAGCAGCTGCTGGTGCTGAATTTCGGCAAGGTGATCGGCCTTGGCGCGCCGGATGAAATCATGAACCGGGCCGAGGTCCGGGAGATCTATCTGGGGGCCGGTGTCTGATGCCCATTCTGGAAACACGCGGCCTTACCGCCCGTTACGGTGACTTTCAGGCGCTGTTCGGCATCGACTTGCAGCTGGACGAAGGGGAAACCCTTGCCATCATCGGTGCCAACGGCGCGGGAAAAACAACCCTGATGCGGGCGCTGGCAGGTGTACTGCCATCGGCCCCCGGCATGGTGCATCTGGCGGGCCGGCCCGTAGGGGGCCTGAGTGCGGATCAGATCATGCCGCTGGGTCTTGCGATGGTGCCAGAGGGGCGCAAACTGTTCCCGTCTCTCTCGGTCGAGGAGAACCTTCTGATCGGCACCTACGGGCGCAAGGTCCCAGGCTACTGGAGCCTGGAAGCGATCTACGACTTGTTCCCGATCCTTGCAGAACGGCGAAACCATCCGGGCACTGCGCTTTCGGGCGGGCAGCAGCAGATGGTGGCCATCGGCCGCGCGCTGATGTCGAACCCCAAGGTTCTGTTGTGTGATGAAATCAGCCTCGGCCTGGCGCCGGTGGTGATCCGGGACATCTATGCCGCTGTGCCGAAAATCCAGGAAAGCGGCGCCAGCCTGATCGTAGTGGAACAGGATATCGGCCAGGCAATGGCAGCCGCCGACCGGGTCTGCTGCATGATGGAGGGTCGCATCACCCTTGAAGGGCGGCCCGAAGATCTGCGCCGCGAGGATATCCACGCAGCCTATTTCGGAGCCGCCGCATGATCTGGATCGACACAATTCTGCAGGGCATCCTGCTGGGCGGGCTTTATGCGCTGTTTGCCGCCGGTCTCAGCCTCGTTTTCGGGATTATGCGGCTGGTGAATCTGGCCCATGGCGACCTGATTGTATGTGCGGCCTACTTGATCCTTGTCCTGGTAACGCTTCTGGGATTGCCACCGTTTGCGGCGGCGCTGATGGCCGCGCCGGTGATGTTCGCTGCCGGGTGGCTGCTGCAATTGCACCTGCTGAACCGCACGCTGGGGACGGATATCCTGCCGCCGCTGCTGGTGACGTTCGGCCTGTCGATCGCGCTGCAGAACGCCCTGCTCGAAGGGTTCAGCGCCGACAGCCAGCGCCTGCCGGGCGGTGCGATCGCCACCGCCTCGGTGAAGCTGGGCGATCTCAGCATCGGGGTGCTGCCGCTTCTGACCTTTGCCTCCGCCGTCCTAGTGATCCTGGGGCTGAATCAGCTGTTTTACCGCACCGCGCTGGGCCGCGCCTTCCGTGCCACTTCGGATGATGCGGTCACGGCGAGCCTGATGGGCATCCGCCCCGGGCGCATTTTTGCCACGGCTACGGCAATTGCCATGCTGGTGGTGACGCTGGCGGCGCTCTACCTTGGGATGCGGGCGAATTTTGATCCGGCAATCGGCCCTGCCCGCCTGATCTATGCTTTTGAGGCTGTGATCATCGGCGGCCTTGGCAGCCTGTGGGGCACGCTTGCGGGCGGTATCATCATCGGCGTCGCACAGACGCTGGGCGCCGCCGTGAACCCAGAATGGCAAATCCTGGCCGGGCACCTGGCCTTCCTCCTCGTGCTGCTGGTGAAGCCGCGCGGACTGTTTCCAAGGGCGGTGGACTGATGGCTGATCTTACACACTCTCCGGCACAATCTGCGGCACTTTCTGCGGCGGCACCGTTTCGCGTGACGACCCGCACAAAGGCGTCCAATATGTTCGGCCTGCTGGCCTGCGGCGTGATCCTTCTGCTGGCCGTTTTGCCGTTCTTTGCCGGGCGCGGGCTGATCCAGGATCTGTTTTTCATCCTGACCATGCTGGTGCTGGCGCAGCTTTGGAACCTGCTTGCAGGCTACGGCGGGTTGGTCAGCATCGGCCAGCAGGCCTTTGCCGGCATCGGCGCCTATGCGATGTTCGGCGGCGTCATCATCGCAGGCATCGATCCGATTGCTGCAATCCTGCTGGGCGGGCTGGCGGCAGCGGTCCTTGCAGTGCCGATGGGTTTTTTCGCCTTCCGCCTTGCCGGCGCCTATTTCGCCATTGGCACCTGGGTCATGGCCGAAGTCGCGCGGCTGCTCCTTGCGCAGGTTAAAACACTTGGCGGCGGCACCGGCACCTCCCTGCCCCGCACCGCCACCCGCGGGATGTGGGCGACCGACTGGATCAAATCCGCACTGGATGTAAAGACCGCCGCCGCGCGCGATATCCTGACCTACTGGCTGGCGCTGCTGCTGGCAGTGGTAGTGATCGCGGCGATCTACGCGCTTTTGCGCTCGCGCCGCGGACTGGCGCTGTCGGCCGTGCGCGACAACCCGGAAGCCGCGAAATCCGTCGGCGTCGATGCTGGCCGGATCAAATGGCTGGTGTTCCTGGCGGCCAGCTTTGGCACCGGGCTGGCCGGGGCGCTGATCTATGTGCAGAAAGCCCGCATCAGCCCCGATGCCGCCTTCAGCGTCACCGATTGGACGGCTTACGTGATTTTCATTGTGGTGATCGGCGGCATCGGCACAATCGAGGGCCCGATCCTGGGCGTGCTCATCTTCTTCGCATTGCAATCGCTGCTGGCCGACTTTGGCAGCTGGTATCTGTTCACGCTTGGTCTTATCGGAATCGCGGTCATGCTCCTGGCGCCGCGCGGCCTATGGGGGTTTTTCTCCGACCGGACCGGCATTCAGCTTTTTCCCGTTCAGCGGCGTCTGAACGGCGGCACACTCAAGGAGGAATAACCATGGCTGAGATCGAAACCGACGTGCTTATCATCGGCACCGGGCCTGCGGGCTCTGCAACGGCGGCGCTTCTGTCAAGTTACGGCATCGCGAATATGGCGATCAACCGCTACCGCTGGCTGGCAAGCACCCCGCGCGCCCATATCACCAACCAGCGCACAATGGAGGTGCTGCGCGATCTGGGGCAGGATGTCGAAGCGGAGGCCTATATGCATGCGGCCCACCAGGACCTGATGGGCGAGAATGTCTTTTGCGAAAGCCTTGCCGGCGAAGAGATCGGCCGTATGAAAAGCTGGGGCAACCATCCCCTGTCCAAGGCCGAGCATCTGCTGTCCAGCCCGACGATGATGAACGACCTGCCGCAAACCTTCATGGAGCCGATCCTGTTTGCAACCGCCTGCAAACGCGGCACCCAGGCCCGGATGAGCACCGAATACCTGAGCCACACGCAGGACGCGGAGGGCGTGACCACCACCTGCCGCGACCGCCTGTCTGGCCGCGAATTCACGGTCCGGTCAAAATACCTTGTCGGTGCTGATGGCGGCAACTCGCTGGTGGCGCAGAACGAAAACCTTGCGATCGAAGGCAAGATGGGCGTGGGCGGGTCGATGAACATCCTGTTCCGCGCGGATCTGTCGAAATACGTCGCTCACCGGCCCAGCGTGCTGTACTGGGTGATGCAGCCCGGCGCCGACGTCGGCGGCATCGGCATGGGGCTGGTGCGCATGGTGCGGCCGTGGAACGAATGGCTGATCGTCTGGGGCTATGACATCAATGAACCCGCACCGGTTGTGGACGAGGCGATGGCAACACAGGTCGCGCGGCAGCTGGTCGGCGACCCGGAGCTGGAAATCGAGCTGATCTCGGCCAATACATGGACCGTGAACAACGCCTATGCCCCCCGGATGCACAACGGCCGTGTCTTCATCATGGGCGATGCGGCACACCGGCACCCGCCCTCGAACGGGCTTGGCTCCAATACCTCGATCCAGGACAGTTTCAACCTCGCCTGGAAACTGGCCGCGGTGCTGAACGGCCAGGCCGCGCCTGCGCTGCTGGACAGTTACACCGCCGAGCGCGCACCGGTTGCCAAGCAGATCGTGACCCGCGCCAACCAGTCCATCAGCGAGTTCGGCCCGATCTTTGACTCCCTCGGCATGACCGGCGGCACCGGTCTTGAGGAGATCCGCTCCAGCGTGGCGGCCCGCTGCGAAACAACGCCGGAGGCGGAAAAGCAGCGCGCCGCAATCCGCGACGCAATCGCTTTCAAGAAATACGAGTTCGACGCCCATGGGGTGGAAATGAACCAGCGCTACAAATCCGATGCCGTGGTCACCGACGGGCAGATGGAACCGGCATTCGAGCTGGACGCGGAACTGCACTACCAGCCCACCACCTGGCCCGGCGCGCGGCTGCCGCATGTCTGGGTTTTCGACCCTGAAACGGGAGAAAAGCATTCAACTCTGGATCTGTGCGGAAAGGGGGCCTTTACCCTGCTGACCGGCATCGGCGGCGAGGCCTGGGAAGAGGCGGCAAAGGCCGTGGGGGCAGAGTTCGGTCTGCCGCTGACGGTGCGTCTGATCGGACCGCGGCGCAAATTCGCAGACCATACCGGCGATTGGGCGCGGGCTTCGGAAATTACTGATTCCGGCTGTATCCTGGTCCGTCCCGACCATCACGTCTGCTGGCGCGCCGACGAAATGGCCTCGGATCCCGAGGGCGAACTGCGCCGGGTGCTTTCCCATATATTCGGCCGCGGCGCGGCGGCCTCCATGGCAGCGGAGTAACAATATGCTTGATGAACACGAAAAGGGTTATTTCACCGAAGAAACCAGCGCCGAGGTTGTTGCCGCCCGCAACGCCAAGGCCGAAAACGAGCGGCTGCGCGACTGCGTCAATATCCTGGTGAAACACATCCACGCCGCGATTAAGGAAATGGAACCCAGCCAGGAAGAGTGGTTCAAGACCATCATGTTCCTGACGGAAACCGGCCATACCTGCGATGACTGGCGGCAGGAGTTCATCCTGCTGTCGGACATCATGGGCGTTTCCATGCTGGTGGACGCGATCAACAACCGCAAACCCTCCGGCGCCTCCGAAAGCACGGTGCTTGGCCCCTTCCACGTGGCCGAGGCGCCGGAACTGCCGATGGGTTCGAACATCTGCCTTGATGGCAAGGGCGAGCCGATGCTGGTCAGTGGCCGGATCCTCGACACGGATGGCAACCCGGTCGCGGGCGCCAAGATCGACGTCTGGCAGGCCAATGACGAGGGGTTTTACGATGTGCAGCAAAAGGGCATCCAGCCCGATTTCAACCTGCGCGGCGTGTTTCGCACCGGTGCCGATGGCACCTATAGCTTTCGCGCCGTTAAGCCGAAATTCTACCCGATCCCGGACGATGGCCCGGTGGGCAAGCTGCTGCGCGACCTTGGCCGCCACCCGTACCGGCCTGCGCATTTCCACTACATCCTTGAGGCCGCCGGGTTTGAAAGCCTGACCACCCACATCTTCGACCCGGATGACCCCTACATCAACTCCGACGCGGTCTTTGGTGTGAAGGAAAGCCTGATGGCCAAATTCGACCTGATCGAAGACCCGGCAGCGCTGCAGGAGGCCGGTTTCGATGAGGCCTTCTATCTGGTAGAGCACGACTTTGTTCTGGCCAAGGGCTGACGGCATGAGCAAACCCTGCATCATCTGCGTCGCGATCACCGGCTCCCTGCCGCGCAAGGCGCACAACCCGGCAGTGCCGGTCACGGTCGAAGAACAGATCGAAAGCACCCATGCGGCGTTTGAGGCCGGGGCCAGCATCTGCCACGCGCATGTGCGCAATGAAGACGAGTCCCCCTCATCGGATCCGGAGAGGTTCGCGCGTCTCAAGGAAGGGCTGGAAAAGCACTGCCCCGGAATGGTGGTCCAGTTCTCCACCGGCGGGCGATCGGGTGCGGGCAAGGAACGGGGCGGCATGCTGCACCTTCGCCCGGACATGGCATCGCTTTCGGTGGGGTCGAACAACTTCCCCGCCCGCGTCTACCAGAATCCGCCGGATCTGGTGGACTGGCTGGCGGCTGAGATGATCACCCACGGTGTGAAACCCGAGATCGAGGCCTTTGACCTCAGCCACATTCACCAGGCTGCACGGATGCAGGCGGACGGGCGTTTGAAGGGGCCATTGTACATTCAGTTCGTGATGGGGGTGAAAAACGCCATGCCCGCCGACCGCGATGTCTTTGACTACTACGTGAAGACCGTAAACCGCCTGTTGCCCGGTGCAGAATGGTGCGCTGCGGGGATCGGCCGGGACCAGCTGACCCTGAACGAATGGTGCGTCGCCAATGGCGGCCACGCGCGGACAGGACTGGAGGACAACATCCGTCTCGGCAAAGACCGGCTCGCTTCGTCCAACGCCGAACTGGTGGCAAAGGTGACGGAGATCTGCCACCGGCACGGCCGCCCGGTCGCCACGCCGGCCCAGGCGCGGAAAATTCTCGGCTTGGCGTGACACTGGAATTCGGCATGGACACGCGGCGGGTCAATATTGAAGCAGCAAAATCAACTGAGCAGACCCGATGGCGGAAATGCAGGTCCCTAGCATGCCACGCGGGGCACTTCACGGCTAGGCCCGGATGCTGTCAGGCGGCGTGAAAATGTTGCAGGTTGCGCCGTTTTAGCGCCTGGCGGGCCAGGCCGCCGTAAGCCCTGCGGACCAACCCGCGCCCGTGTTCGCCAACCAAGCAATGAACCGCAGCCAGTTCAGAGAAGAGACCGAAAAGTTCCTGCCGGTCTGCAGCGCACAACCCGCGGATGGCTTCGGGACCGGGCCAGAATGTCTCAGTTGCGATACCTTCTGCGAAAATCACCTCATGCCGCTCGGTCATGAGGTGCACATAGGTGACCGGATTGGCTGCCCCGGCCTGTTGTGTGCAGTTTTCGTCAACTGCTGCCAGCAGTTTCGCCGAGAGAAAACTTTCGCCAAGCTGCGTGTCTTGTCCAAATGCTTTGGGGCCGGCTAACAGACGGTGCTGGGGGGACAGCAGCATCGGGCGCTCCGGAGACAGCAGGCCGCCCGGTCGGACACAATATGGTCTTAGATGCGGGTGCTGCGCCAGCTCTGCCGGGTTCAGCGTGCGCTTGCCGACCCAGATTACTGGCTGAAAACCATTGTCGGCGGTTTGCAGCATGTCGCCCACCCGGATCCCGCCCGCAGGCACTGCACCGCGTCTGGTGGCAAGAAGCACACCCGGCGTGAAACAGGGGATGCCTGCAGAAATGAGCTGGGCGGTGGTTGTGATCTGTGACGGGGCCACCCCCTGCAGAACAAGTTTTTCACCCCCCGGAAACGTGAGCAGCGCATTACCGGATCCATCGTCGGTTACCGAGATATCGCTGGTGCGGACAGCCCCGTCGGGTCCGGTGCCGCCGGTCAGATCGGAAACATCAATCTGGTCATTGAAGAAACCGTCGCTGTCATCGTCAGCAATGCTGAAATCGCTGACAGTGTCGATGCCGCCCGCCCCGGTCAGGATCAGTTCGTCATAGCCGGCCCCGGTTGTAATGGAATCATTGCCCGCGCCAAGCGTGATCGTGTCATCGCCTGCTCCAGCGTCGATCGACACCCCGGCGCTGTCAGCCGAAGCATCCACCACATCCGCCTGATCCGTCAGCTTAAGCGCCTCGATCTCGGAAAAGGTGATTGTGTCGGTGCCGTCGGTGATCGTGCCGGCCTCATCGCCGGTATAGGTGACCGTGACCCCGGTGGTGGCCGCCGAGACGTCGACCGTATCGTAGTCGTTTCCCGCCTCGCCGCCGGTCAGGGTGTCATTGCCGAACCCGTCGGACATCTGGAACGTATCCGCATCAGCCTCGCCGTGCATTTGATCGTCGCCGCTGCCGCCCACCAGCAAGTCATCGTCGTTGCCGCCGTACATGGTATCGGCGCCGTCGCCGCCTTCAAGAGTGTCATTGCCATCGGTTGCGACGATGCTGTCGTCACCGGTGCCGCCTACCAGGCTGTCATCACCGGCAGAGTTCCGCAGCGTGTCATTGCCCGCACCGCCGATCAGCGTGTCATTGCCAAGACCGGTGGTCAGGCTGTCGTTGCCGTCGCCGCCTTCGATGTAGTCGTCGCCATCGCCACCGGCGATCGTGTCGGCGCCGATACCCCCGATCAGGGTGTCGTTGCCGAGGCCGCCGTCCATCACATCATCGCCGCCGCCGCCCTCCAGGCTGTCATGACCTGAGTCGCCGTACATCAGATCGTTATCGTTGCCGCCAACCAGCAGGTCGTCATCGTTGCCGCCGTACATGGTGTCGGCGCCATCACCCCCGATCAGCGTGTCGTTGCCGTCGGTTGCCACGATGCTGTCGTTGCCTACTCCGCCGACCAGGCTGTCATCACCGGCAGAGTTCATCAGCGTGTCATCGCCTTCGCCGCCGATCAGCGTGTCGTTGCCAAGGCCGGTGGTCAGGCTGTCGTTGCCTGCGCCCCCTTCGATGTAATCGTCGCCTTCGCCGCCAGAGAGCGTGTCGCCCCCGGCCCCGCCGATCAGAGTGTCCGCACCGGTGCCGCCATCCAGAACATCGTCGCCGTCGCCGCCATCCAAACTGTCATCGCCAGCCTCGCCGAACAGGGAGTCATCCCCCCCCTGGCCATAGACCACGTCGCTGCCGTCACCGGCCAAAACAGTATCGGCCCCTTGTTCTAAGGCGGTGGTGACCGGGTCATCAATCGTGCTGCCCGAAAGGGTAAATCCCGCCCAGCCTTCGCGTGTTTGCAGCGTGAATTCGATCGACGATTTATCCTCGAAACCGGCAGAAAACCAGGCATCCTGATCGGTATAATCGTTGTAGTCGGATCCGGTTGCGGTGACCAAGCTGCCGTCAACCGCCGTGCCAAGCGACGTGTCCGAAGACACCCCGAATGAGGTGAAACTGTCGCCGTCGATTATGACTGCCTCGGCATCGCCATAGCCGCTGTTGTCATCCACGTCATTGAAGGTTGCCGTTGAATTCAGGTAGACCGGCTCACCGGTGTCCGGATCAAAGAACTCAAGCCGGAAGGTCGCCTGGTCACCCGGATCGTCACCGCCCAGCAGAATTTCCGCGCCGGCTGTGTAGCCGAATTGAACTGACATGTCCGGGTTGGATTTCTCCACCAGCACCAGCCTGCCCCAGACTTTGGTCCCGTCCTCCAAGGTGGCGACGTCGCTGAAAACGGCATTATTGCCTGCGGATCCTGACGAGCCATCGTGGGAAATGCTCTGGATATTGTTGATATCCAGCACCAGCGGCGTGGCGTCCACCCCCTGGTCGAACCCATCGCCCATGTCGCCATAAACGGTATCGTTGCCATCGCCGGCGTCAATCAGGTCGCTGCCTTCTTCACCGGCAACAGTATCTTCGCCTGCACCGGCTTCGATTGTGTCGTCGCCGGTGGTTCCATCCAATTTGTCACCAGCATTCGTGCCGGTTTTGGAAGCTACGAGGTCAAGGACCCAGTCTGGTATCGGCATAATCTTGTTCGGCTTTCAATTTTACTGTGAAGGAAGAGCAACCAAATTCCTCCGGATGCCGGCTGCCTTGCCGGTAGTTGCCGTTTGCGTCGCAAAGACCGATACGCGAGTGCAGGAAAACAAACCGTAAACTCACCGGAAATTACAAATGAACTGCCTTCTGGGAGACTGGCCCAGCGATGCGGGCAATCCCAGCACGGCACATGAGCACACTGGAACAAGGCAGGCCTGGCTTTCAGCGACCAAGAAAGCCAACGAACCACCCATAGATCGATACCCATAGTCACTGACGCAAATGCTTTCAGCTGGGTAGTGCGGCGCGATTCCGGCGCTGTGTTCCTGCGTGCAGGTTCCAATGTCCCCGTGCTAGGGAAATCACGCAGGTCCGCAGCCGGTGTGATGCACGGTGACGGTGCTTTGTTCCCGAAGCAGATGCTGCGCCGCAGCGCCGGCGTGAGACAGGCTTCAACCACCAGCAGAATCTCCCGGCTGGCCATCAGCGCGCTGCCATCATCTGCTTGCCTGCTGACAAAAGCCCAGCCGGGCAATCACCCGCAACGGCTTGAATTTGCCCGCACCATTTGGAACCGATCAGGGCAGCGATTTCCCCGTCCTCCAGCTCAACCGCATGCTTGCCCAAAGATTTGCGCCCCTGTGCGAGAGGGTGCGTTCCATTCGCCGTCCCCCTCAGATTTGAGGCCGGTGCTATCAATCAAGAGGTTCAGCGGGCCTGGGCTGCCACGAGACGGCTGGCTTACGTTCAGCGTTCTCTGGCGGCGGCATAGGGTGCTGAATCCCGGCACCGCCCGTCAACCCGGGCGACCGCAGCAAGCTCTCAACGAAACCCGCGGTCTGCCGGAGCGGCAAACCAAACAGAACCTTCAGGGTCAGGCAGGCCTGGATCGCTGTATCGCTGAAATCATGCTGACGCGCTCGCTTGCCCGTTGGCGGCGGCGTCCAGGTCATCTCCGGATCAAACCAAATCGACAGCGATCCGCGTTGCTTCAGCGCGCTCGCCAGCGTGCTCGAACCAGTGGCGTATCAATGGCTCGCTGTACGATGGCCAGTTCCTGGTCTTGTACTTCTTAGGGGGCCGCATGCTCAGGTTTCGCAGCTATCATACTGGTTTCATGCGGTGAACCCCTAGAGCGATTTGTGCAACAAAGCCGGTTGATCCATCCATCGCGAGAGTGACTTTCGTGTTCATTCAATGCTTTCGAACCGAATTGGCTTCTGCTTCTTGCTTTGAAAGATCAACGTATGTTCCTTGACTTAGCCGGCAGCAATGACATCAGCTTCTCATTTCAGCGCAACTCAAAATGTGGGCTCTCGTCTTTCCATGAATGCGGTGAGTGCCTCTGTAAACTCTTCGGATTTGATGCCCGCACCGAATTGCACGATCTCGTCGCGAACCCGATCTCTCAGGTTTCCGGTCAGAGGTGCCCTCAGAAGGGCTTTTGAATTGATGACTGCGTTGGGTGGCTGTTTGACGAGAACCATGACCGCTGCTTCCGCTGCCCGTGCGACCTCATCTGCAGGCAGAGCGTTGTTGACCAGGCCGAGAGTGACCGCCTCTTCGGCACCGAAACTACCGCCCAGCAATATCAACTCGGCCGCCTTTGCCTGCCCGATCAACCGTGGAAGCAGATAGGATGCGCCGGCTTCAGGTACCAGGCCGAGATTTACAAACGGAAGTTGGAACCGCGTGTCCTTGGACGCGTAAATCAGGTCGCAGTGCAGGAGCATGGTTGTTCCGATGCCGATCGCCAGACCTTCCACCTGTGCGACAATCGGTTTGGGAAACGTGACAAGCGCGTCGATAAACCGTGCCGCCGGCCAATCGTCGCTGTCAACCTGATTGCGGAAATCGTCTATGTCATTCCCGCTTGTAAACACGCCACCCGCACCTCGGATCCAAACGGCCCGGATCGAGGCATCCGCCGCAGCTTCATCAAGCGCCTCAACCATCTTAAGATACATGCCACTGCCTATCGCGTTCTTTTTTTGCGGCGCCGACATTGTCAGGCGCAGGGCGGCGTCCAAGCGCTCGACAACGACATCTGCAGTATCGGTATGTTCAGCGGTCATGTTGCGGGGTCCTTGATCTAGGAGTGAAGTGGAAATGCTGCCCAACGTGCCAGCGAGGCGAGTTGAAGGTCTCTGCGGGCAGAATGTCTTGCAAGCCGGTCGATCCACACTCAGGAGCTGACTTTTGACTACCGCACATCACGGCCAGAACGGTAGCGATGTGCGGCAGATCGGAGCTGGCGGATCAGACCGCCTGCCGGTCTTCCTGGCTTTCTGTTTCCGCGACCGCCTTCAAAAACTTGTCAATGGCGTCGTGCATCTGCCGCAGGCCTTCTTCTTCCAGCGGATAGTGTCCGGCGCCTTTCAGCATCACCAGGTGCTTCTCACACGCCAGTTTGTCGAAGAACTTCGCCGAGGCCATCAAGGGCGTCCAATGGTCCTCATCAGGCTGTGTCAGAAGTACCGGGCAGCTTGTGAATTTCTCGGGCGGCACCGCCGCCTTGTACCCCATGGTGCTGGTCAGGAAGGCCAGCGGCACCGAGGATCCGCCCCATGTCTTGTCTTTGATGAGTATGGCCTGCGCTTCCGGCGGATTGGTCAGGGCGCTCATCTTGACCAGGTACCGGAGCGGGAGATACATGCGTTTGAGCGGTGTCTTGGACAACAGGCCCAGAACGAACCCGCCGACCGCCTCGCTGATTGCGGGCAGCGGAAACTTGGAAATGATCTGGTCGACCTCAGAATCCCGCAAGTCAAGGAAGCACATCCCGATGATGCCCCTGACCCGTGGTTCCAGAGCTGCCACATGATAGGTCAGCATGCCGCCGGCGCTTAGGCCATAGAGGACGATCGGCCGGGGGTCCCGCTGGTACTCCGCGTCAATGAATTTCAGGGAGATGTCGATCCAGTCTTCATAAGTGACCAGCCGTTCGTTGTTTTCCGTCATGCCGTATAAGGGCATGTCGATCGCCGTCACTTCAAATCCCCTACGGGCAAGGGCGGCCCCGGCAATCATTGACAGCAACCGTCCGTTTGTACCGACGCCGTGATGCAACAACAGACGCACCGGCGATTCCGGGTTCGCAAACCGTTCCAGATGGATGGAACTCTTGCGCCAGGGAAATTCCGATTCTGCCGGTTTCACGTCTGCGGTTATCCCGATATCTTCCGGCAGGAATCTGTTTATCTGCTTCCAAGTCCCTGAAGTTTCATACGTTTTCATTTTCTCATCCTAGCGCAAAACCAACGGGAGAAGCAGGAAAGGGGTTGCTCCCATGAGCAGGAACAGGGTCCACTTTCCCGACGACGACACCTTGTAGCGGTGCAGAAACCAGGCGACGCAAGCCACCCCCAATCCGGCCTCCGCGATGGTTCCGGCCACAGGTGCGACCACCCAAAGCTGTAATCCGAACTCCGCCGTGTCCGGCCCGTGAAAATTGTGGGGATAACCCGTTACCAGATCACAAAGCTCATGGAGGATGACCAAACCAAAGCACCAGGCTGTCACCACCCAGTTTCTGAAGAAGATGTAAACCAGAAATCCCGCTGCCAACGCCCAGCCGAGCACAGGCAGCAAATCGTGACTGTACCGCATATCTATGGTGGCACTGCCGATAGCCGGCAAGATTGAGTCTCCAAGCTCTACCTGTTCTGCACCTGTGAAGACGAATATCAACATCAAGTAGTCGATACCCTGCG
>NZ_JAKFZM010000045.1:0-31122 GCF_021654205.1 Leisingera sp. MMG026
CCCACAAGCAACCGCTACTCCCGTTGAATTTTTAGGTAAGCAGTTTTGACCCTAATGCACAATTGTGGGACTATATTCCTATCAACGCCACGAAAGCGCTTAAGCTTTCTTGAACCTGCGCTGACAATTGCCAAATAGTACTTAACTCCTGTGCAGCCCCCCCCCTGCAGCAAGAGCATATTCGCGAAAGCGTCAAACTGTGTGTTCCGCTGCGCATATTTTCAACCAGAAACATACCGAGCGACTGACCGCGATGTTGCGACCAGAAAGCGTGCCCGCATGTTGCCAGACCTGACCAAATACAGAAAGCACCTTGCCCACTTTGGGCTCGGCAAAGCACGAGAGGACGAGATTATCCACATAGCCTACAGGTCCATGGATAGCTTTGTCAGCCGAGCTTTTGAGGAGGACCTTACCCTATACCCGAAATGAGGGCTATCGAACCGCTCAAACCTCCTAACCTTTCAAGGTCTTGGAGGACTTTCGCCTGGGAAAATTTGAGATGGTGCCGGGGGCGGAATCGAACCACCGGCACAAGGATTTTAAAGCCCAAAACCAGTAAATCGAGTGGAGCAAGTCTGCTGTGAATGGCAGCTTTCCAAAATCTCTCAACTAGGTTTCGCGCTTGCAGCGAACTACCGCTTCCCGCCCTTCGCGTTGAAGACCCGGAGCAGTGCTGCGCCCTGGACGAATGTCTGCAATAAAAGGCTGTGCCGAGCATTTTGATGTTGACAGCCGGTGTGCATGAAAACCGGCTTCTGTGCATTCTTATGCCTCATTGGCAACAGGTGGTTTTGGCGACCCCGGCAGGATTCGAACCTGCAACCTGCCCCTTAGGAGGGGGCTGCTCTATCCAGTTGAGCCACGGGGCCGCGCTTGTTTACGCGATAACAAATCCCTCCTGCGATCACAATGGTAAGCGATGCATCTGCCCCCCCTCGATGGCATCTAATCGCGCTCAACTACCCTGTGATATGTAAGCCTCTAATCCATAGCAGGAGGCGAACAAGTCGAAACATGAGGTTTGGGTGTTCACCATTGAAACATCTCCTTCAGGCAAGAATATCTGGCCCATTGACCTGAAACGGGAAGCAACCCGACGCATCCGGGAGGACGGCCTGTCTCCCGGTGACATCGCCGCAGAACTGGGAGCCTATGAATGCCTCGTTCGCAAGTGGTGGGTCGCTGACCGCCCAGTCGAGGCGAGATTATAGCGGTCCAAGGTACCTCGCTCGCCGAAATCAAGATGGTCGAAAAAAGCCGGACTCCTTCGGCCTCGCTCGTATCGCCATCACAGCGCGAGATGTCATGCCCACGACCAGCAACTTGCGAATGTAGCGATCACCCTGCTTCGTGATCTTTCCAAGACGTTCCTTGCCGCCGCTGGATCGCGCGCTGTCCGAAACTGATGCGCGTCACCGATTGTGGCGACAATCGCCGATGCCGTGACCGGCCCAATTCCAGGCATGCGCATTAATCGACGTGCATCTGCGTTCAGCATTGCGTGTTGCTCGATCATCTTGGAATAGCCAGAGATGCGTTCGTTCAGGCCGATGAATTGGTAGCACTGGATGCCAAGCATGCCGTTCGCAATGGCGGGCATGTCCGGGTGATCACCGTCATGGTGACGCTTTGCAAAAGCCGTAACGGCTTCGATCCCAATCGGCAAAACATGTCCAAACTCGCGCAACAGGCTACGGATCATGTTGGCCAGTTGGGTGCGCTGCCGGACGGCCAGGTCACGCGTTCTGTGGATGGATGAAATGGCCTGCTGATCTTCAGTCTAGATATCTACGAAGCGCATGGTCGGACGGCGGACCGCCTCGCAAATCGCTTCTGCGTCGACAGCATCGTTCTTTCCGCGCTTCACATACGGTTTGACATATCCAGCAGGCATGAGCTTCACATCATGCCCGAGCTGGCGCAGCTGGCGGCCCCAATGATGGGATGAACCGCAGGCTCCCATGCCAACCGTGCACGGTGGCAGCGTCTCAAAAAACGCTAGCAGCTTCGCGCGTTTGATCGCCTTGTTGAAGATAACGCGGCCGTTCTCCGAAATGCCGTGCACTTGGCAAACATCCTTGGCCCAATCCAGGCCTACGGTCTTTACTGTTATTGGGTGGCTCCTTTCCTAGCAGTCGTTGATAACTGCACTTTGGCACATTCGATGCCGGCGGAGCAGGAGCCACCCACCTCATCCGCGACGGGCCGAGGCTGTCTAGTACTTACTGTTTCGTATTGGCGCTGCGCACCAAAATGGAGACCATAGGGCGCGTCAGCTAGAAGCCTCTGCCGGGGTCAGTTGCAACGCTTGCTCACATTAGGATGGGCGAGGCCGAATGCCGGTTTGCCGCGCGCAGTTTCCATTGTGCAGCAACCGATGTCTGCGCTAACGTTGCACACAGCAATAACAAGAGGCTCAGGAACGTGACCACGGACAGCAAGCGCCCTCTCACCCTCCGCGATGTATCCGAAGCGACCGGTGTATCCGAAATGACCGTAAGCCGCGTACTGCGCAATCGCGGCGATGTGTCGGAAAAGACCCGCACTAAAGTACTGAGTGCCGCCAAGGAACTGGGCTACGTGCCCAACAAGATCGCTGGCGCGCTGGCTTCGAACCGGGTGAACCTGGTGGCGGTGATTATCCCCTCGTTGTCGAATATGGTGTTCCCCGAGGTGCTGACCGGCGTCAACAAGGTGCTGGAGAATACCGAGCTGCAGCCGGTGGTCGGCGTCACCGACTATCAGCCCGAGAAAGAGGAAAAGGTGCTTTATGAAATGCTCTCTTGGCGCCCCTCCGGTGTGATAATTGCAGGACTGGAACATACCGAGGCCGCCCGCGCCATGCTGAACAGCGCCGGTATCCCGGTGGTGGAGATCATGGATACCGACGGTAAGCCGGTGGATGCGATGGTCGGCATTTCCCACCGTCGTGCGGGCCGCGAAATGGCCAAGGCGATCCTTAAGGCCGGATACCGGCATATTGGCTTCATGGGCACCAAGATGCCGCTTGATCACCGGGCGCGAAAGCGGTTCGAAGGTTTCACCGAGGCGCTGGCCAAGGAAGGCGTGGAGATCGAAGACCGCGAGTTTTACTCAGGCGGTTCGGCGCTGGCCAAGGGGCGCGAGATGACTGAAGCCATGCTGGAGCGCTCACCGGAATTGGATTTTCTGTATTTCTCCAATGACATGATCGGCGCGGGCGGGTTGCTGTATCTGCTCGATCAGGGCATTGATGTGCCGGGCCAGATTGGCCTGGCCGGGTTCAACGGGGTGGAGCTGCTACAGGGGCTGCCCCGCAAGCTGGCCACCATGGACGCCTGCCGCCTGGACATCGGACGCAAAGCGGCTGAGATCATTGCGGCACAGCTGGACGATCCGGACTCAGAGATCGATAAGCATGTCACGCTGAACCCGACCATTTCCTATGGCGACACGCTGAAACGGCGCTGATGGCGCTGCAACGGCTGGACAATCAAAGCGCGCGGCGGTTGTTCCTGGACCGCCACGCCCTGCTGGAGCAGCCTGCTGGCCCTGCCAAGGGTGCGGACTTGCTGGCGCTGATCCAGCGTTTGGGGTTTGTGCAGCTCGACAGCATCAATACGGTGGCGCGCGCCCATGACGTGATCCTCTATTCACGCCGCCCGGGTTATCGCGCCAAACATCTGAAGCAGCTCTACGAGCGGGACCGCGGGCTGTTTGAGCATTGGACCCACGACGCCGCGATGATCCCGATGGTGTTTTATCCTCATTGGCATCTGCGGTTTCAGCGTGACACCGGGCTGCTGCGCAAACGCTGGCGCAACTGGCGGCGCGACGGGTTTGAGGCGCAGTTCGAAACCGTCCTGAACCATGTGCGGGATCACGGCCCAGTCAGTTCTTCTGACCTTGGCAAGGATGAAAAAAAGAGTTCCGGCGGCTGGTGGGACTGGCATCCGTCCAAAACCGCGTTGGAATATCTCTGGCGTTCCGGCGCGCTGACAGTGGTGGGGCGTGAAGGATTTCAGAAACGCTATGACCTGACCGAGAGAGTGATTGAGGAGCATCTGCGCCCTAGCACCTCCTGCGACGCGACTGCGACCATAAACTGGCTCTGCTCAGCTGCGATGGACCGGCTGGGCTTTGCCACCTCAGGCGAACTCGCATCGTTCTGGGACACCGCTTCTCCGGCGGAAGCCAAGGTATGGTGCGCCGAACAGCTGCGCCAAGGAGAGCTGGAAGAGATCGAGATCCTGCAGGCTGACGGCAAGCTGCGCAAAGTGTTCGCCCGTCCGGGCACCGTGGAGGCCGGTGCGGAATTGGGTCCGGCACCGGGCCGGATGCGGGTGCTCAGCCCCTTTGACCCTGCCCTGCGCGACCGCAAGCGGGCGGAACGGCTGTTCGGTTTCCATTACCGGATCGAGGTCTTCACCCCCGCACCCAAGCGCCGGTACGGCTATTACGTCTTTCCATTGCTGGAGGGCACACGCCTGGTTGGCCGGATCGATATGAAGGCGGACCGGGACGCGGGCGTCCTGCGCGTCACCGCCGTATGGCCTGAACGGGATGTGAAATGGTCCCTGCCCCGCACCAAGCGGCTGGAGGCAGAACTGGACCGGGTTGCGCGCTTTACCGGCCTCAGCAAAGTGAGTTTCGCTGACGGCTGGTTGCGCTGAGGTATTATTCGGGCCGTAGCTGGGCCTCGATCACCTGCCGGTAATCTTCCGGCGCGGGTTTTGCAGTAAAGCTCTCCGGAGCTATGAAAACGCAAACGAACTTGCCTTCAAAGCACAGCACCCCATCCTGCCGCGCTTTCACCCGGAAAGTCACCGACTTACCACCCAGTGCCGAAGGCCAGACCTCGCATTTCAACCTGTGCCGCGGGGTAACCGGTGACCTGAAATCGATGCTCATATGCACGAATGGCGTACCGGTGCCGCGGTCCAGCTCCATCTGATACCAGCCATCGCCGCCCAGGTGATGCTCCCACCAAGCGTCAATCGCCTCCAGCGCGAAAACTGGCAGCCGCCCGGTATAGGCAATCCGGGCCGGGTCGCAATCGCCCCAGCCCACGCGGATTTCATGCTCGAAACCCGGCTGCCGCCCTGTACTGTTCTGCGCCATCACACTAGCCCCGTCATTGCATAAGCATCAGCGGCAGCAGCGTGATAATCGGGAAGGCAACCAGAATGACCACCCGGATAAGATCAGAGGCAACAAAGAACATCACCGCCTTGTAAGTGTCGATCATCTTGGTCTTACGGTCCATTGCGCTGATGATGAACAGGTTCATGCCCACTGGCGGGGTGATCAGGCCGACCTCGACCACGATCAGCACCAGGATCCCGAACCAGATAGCGACATATTCCGCCTCGATCCGGTTAACCCGGCCTTCTGTCACCCGGATGCCCAGCTCTTTCATCTGCTCACGGGTGAGTTCCGCTCCGGCCGCAATGGCGTCCTTGATCGAGGCGAGCATCTCTGCCCCCATCCCTTCAGGCACGCCGGCCTTTAGCACCTCCATCGCTGCATCCGCCTGCATTGCTGGCAGCGACAGCAGACCGAAGTCCATCGCCGAGATCACCGGAAAGAAGATCGGGATCGTCAGCAGGATCATCGACAGCGAATCCATCAGGCAGCCGAAGACCAAGTAGAATCCCAGGATCAGTGCCAGCACCATCCAAGGACTAAGACCCTGGCTCACAACGTAATCCGCCAATTCCTGCGGTACTTTTGTGAGCGCCAGGAAACCATTGTAGAAACCAGCACCCAGCACGATGAAGAAAATCATCGCAGTGGACCGCGCTGTTACCAAAAAGCTGTCAGCCAGTGTTTCGCGGTTCAGCCCGCCATTGGTCCAGGCGATGAAGCCGGTGCCAAATGCGCCCACGGCTGCACCCTCGGTCGGGGTGAACCATCCCAGATAGATGCCGCCCACCACCAGGCCGAACACCAGAAGCACCGGCCAGACATGTACCAGCGCGGCGAAACGCTCGCGCATCGGAACTGGCGGGCGGGTGCCGGCACTTTCAGGGAACAGGCGCACATAGACCGAGATTGCAATTACATAACCCAAAGCTGCCAGCAAGCCCGGAATGAAGGCTGACAGGAACAGCTTGGCGATGTTCTGCTCGGTCAGGATGGCATAGATGACCAGCACAACAGAAGGCGGGATCAGGATGCCCAGCGTGCCGCCCGCCGCCAGCGTCGCGGTCGAAAATCCGCCGGCATAGCCGTATTGCTTCAGCTCCGGCAGTGCGACCCGGCCCATCGTGGCTGCGGTGGCCAAAGACGAGCCGCAGATCGCACCAAAGCCGGCGCAGGCGCCGATGGCCGCCATCGCAACCCCGCCCTTGCGGTGGCCGAGGAATCCTTCAGCCGCTTTGAACAACGCGGTGGACATGCCGCCCAGCGTCGCGAAATGCCCCATCAGCAGGAACATCGGCACAATGGTCAGCGAATAGGAGGAGAAGGTCGAATAGGTCTCGCTTTTCAACCGCCCGAACGCAACCTGGGTGCCGTCCGTGACCCAGATCAGCCCGCCGAGGCCGACCAGAAACATCGAAAGCCCGATAGGCACCCGCAGAAAGATCAGCAGCATCAGAACCGGGAAGGAGGCGATGCCAATTTCAAGAGCCGTCACTGTTCGCCCTCCACGCCGTCCCAGATCAGGATCCGGCCGGTAAAAAATTCGATGGTGCGGATTGCACCCATGTAGAGACCCACAATCGCGGCGACGACAGCCGCCACCATGCTGATGCCGTAGGCCCACCAAACCGGAAACTCGAGCAGGAAGGAGGTCTCGCCATTGGAGAACTTGCTCGCAAGCCCAGCCCCCAGCCGCCAGGCGATAAGAATCAGCGCCGCGGCAAAGACTATTTCGGTCACCATCCGCAAAAACCGGTTCACTCCGCGCGGAAACGTATTGGCCACCACATCAACCGAGGCATGGCCTGCGGTGATCTGGCACAGCGGCAGAAAGGCGAAGATCGCAAAGGCCACACCGGCCTCGACCAGTTCAAAGTCGCCATTGACCGGCCCGACCCAGCCGGTCATCCACTTTGAGAACCCCGGCGCAATCCGCTCCATCAAATCGCCATGGAAGACGCCGTTGAGCAAACGCCCAGCGATCGAAACACATGTCAAAATGATCAGAAGAGTGAGGACCGCACCGCCCAGGTAGGCCATGGATTTGGCCAGCCGCATCATGAGCTTGTGCATTATTCAGTTGCCTTATTCCGGTATGCAAAGGGCCGCAGTGCCAATGCCGTGCGGCCCTTCACTTTTATCAATCAAAACGCCTTACTGATACTGCGGCGTGTATTTCTCGATCAGCCCGCTGGCTTCTTCGATCAGCGCATTGCCGTCGATACCCTTTTCGGCCATGTCGGCGATCCACTTGTCGTAGATCGGCTGCGAGCGTTCACGCCAGACGGCAGTCTGTTCTTCGTCCAGGGTGATCACAGTGTTGCCCAGATCCAGCGCCATCTCGCGTGAGGGACCATCCGAATCCGCCTGGGTGCCGCCGGCAAAGACCGAGAATTCCAAGCCGGAGTTATCGTCGATCGCCTTCTTCAGGTCATCCGGCAGGCTCTCATACTTCTCTTTGTTCATCGCCAGAACAAAGGTCAGCGTATACAGCGCCTTGCCAGTGAACTCAGTGTGGTTCTCCACCAGCTCCGGGACCTTCAGCGCCGCCGTCACTTCCCACGGAATGGTGGTGCCGTCGATCACGCCCTTGGACAGGCCTTCCGGAATAGCCGGAACCGGCATCCCCACCGGGGTTGCACCCAGCTCAGTCAGCAATGCGTTAACCGACCGGCCACCGCCGCGGATCTTCATGCCTTCCAGATCTTCAGGCGTTTCCACCGGGTCGGCGGTGTGGATCAAGCCGGGTCCATGCACCCAAGTGCCCAGAATGTGGACATCCTTGAACTCGGTGTCCTTCATGTGCTTGTCGAACATTTCCCAATATGCGTGCGACACGGCGCGCGCATTGGTCATCATGAATGGCAGCTCAAACACTTCGGTTGAAGGGTAGCGGCCCGGAGTATAGCCTACCACGGTCCAGACGATATCCGCCACGCCATCAATGGCCTGGTCCATCAGCTCAGGCGGCTTGCCCCCCAGCTGCATCGACGGGAAGCGATCAACCTTGATGCGCCCGCCCGAGGATTCCTCGACGTTGTCCGCCCAAACATCCAGGATCAGTTTCGGCACGTTTGCCTGTGCCGGCAGGAACTGGTGCAGTTTCAGGGTCACCTCCTGAGCAAATGCCGGCATTGCGCCGAACATTGCCAAGGCCGCTGCCCCCGCTGCCCCCAATAGCTTTCTCCGAGTAGTCATGTCTGTCCTCCCTTAGACCAAATTATTTGCAGGGTCCGCCGCTCTCGCAACATTACTGCGGCAGATGGCTGAATTCTTTCCGTATCCGCCACCAAGGCCCCGCTCAGGGTTCGTTTTACGAACCAGTTGCCCCCCTGCTATTAGGTGCATTTGTAACTATCAACAGCGGATCATGCATTTTCCACTCATGAAATCTGCCTGCACTTCCTTAACTCAGACAAGTTTCACAGCTTATATGTTACAAAGCCCCCCGCACTCACATTCAAATTGATACATATTAAGATGGCCGCATGGCAACAAAAATCATGGCTTTGCGCCGCCTTACGTCATTCCGCAGCAGCCAGTGTCAAGTCGACCTGCGGCAGCCCATCAACCCCGCCGCGCATCCGGTCGCCTGCCTGAACGGCTCCAACACCGGCCGGCGTTCCAGTCAGAATCACATCTCCGGGCCGCAAGTGATAAAAGCCGGACAGATGACAGATAATCTCCTCAACGGACCAGATCATTTCCTCCAGCGCGGCGTCCTGCCGGATCTCCCCGTTCACCTCCAGCCAAATGCGCCGGCCAGGCGGACTGCCCCAATCTGCTGCCCGGGCCAGCGGCGCAAACACCGCCCCGTTCTCCAGATCCTTGCCCAGATCCCAGGGGCGTTGTTTCTGCCGCTCACGGATCTGCAGGTCGCGGCGGGTCATATCCAGCGCACATCCATAGCCAAAGACAGCAGCCTTCGCCTCTTCGGCGGATGCTTGGAACACCGGCGCACCAATCGCCACAGACAGCTCCATCTCATAGTGGAAGTTTTCAGTCCCCGGCGGATAGGGCACAACCGCGCCCGTCAGCACCGCATTGACCGCCGTCTTGGTGAAATAAAATGGCGCCTCGCGGTCCACTTCATTGCCCATTTCGGCAGCATGAGCCGCGTAATTGCGCCCAACGCAGAAAATCCGCCCGACCGGGTATCCCGCCGGTTCTCCGGCGACCGGAATCACCGGTGCTTCCTGTAATGTGAACAGAATCTCACCCATCAAAGAATCCTTCATACCTCGGCAGATTCAGGCTGCCTCACCAAGTCAGAGCCGCAATCCAACAGCCTGTAAACCCCGCTTTCGGCTTGAATGCCCTGCACATGGCCGTCCAGCACATTCCTGATCTTCACTTCCGATGAATACCGCTTGCGCGTCGCGCGTTTGATGCAAAGCCTCCCCCAATGAAGTGGGCCGCGCCTATTTTTAGGAATGCGGATGACCATAGATGGCCAAAGGAGACCGAAGAGATTGACGTGAAGTTGCGGCAGATTGAAGTCCTTATGGGGCAAGGCATGCCCCGGATTGATGCAATCCGTCAGGCCTGTGTGACTGAACAAACGTACTACGGTTGGAAGAAATAGTACGGCGGTATGGGCACAGAGCAGCTTAAGGAACTGAAGCGGCTTCAGAAGGAGATCGAGCGCTTGAGTAGGGCGGTATCGGACCTGACGTTGGACAAATTGATCCTGTCCGAGGCCGCAAAGGAAGCGAAGAGCGTCCCGGAAACATTCATCAGACCGTTTCAGCCCTGAACGGGCGGAGCCCCTGAGCCCCTCGCGCTGCCATGCTTGCATTGATTTTGTGAGCAGCCAAATGAAGGTTTCCGAGCGTCGCGTTTGCCGCGTCCTGGGCCAGCACCGATCCACACAGAGACGAGAGCCGGTTGGTCGGGCTGACGAAGACCATCCGGTTGCGGACATGATCGAGCTGACACGTCAGTATGACGATACGGCTTCGCCGCAGTGTCCGGTGGACGTATGCCCAATCTGGCTGAAATGCGCGCCGCGCCGCCTCCCGGGCAGTTCGCGGAGAGACGAGCCGCTTAAGCTCGGCATCCGCCATCTCCGGCGGCAGCGGCCAGTTTAAGCCTGCCTCTTGTTCACGCTCCAGATAACCCAGCAGCGTGGTGCGGCCAATCGCCAGGCTCACCGCCATCCGGCGGGCCGACAGGCCCTCGGCTGAAAGCCGCAGTACGTCCCGTATCTTCCGTATCCACTGCCCGGCAGGCGCATACGCGCATGCTGCCTAGAGGGGGCAATCTCTTCATCGCGCTCCCTCCGGTCCCAAAAGAACCGCAAGCAGATGGCCTTGCAGCAACACGTCAGAGAAGTTGCCGGATGTGGTTGGAACGGGTGGCCGGATCACACCGGATTACGCACCCTGATACAGCTTAGCCACTGGTCCGAAATCCTGCGACCATCACTAGGGCAACTGGGTGGACAGTTGCTGCCCCAAGGTCAAATATCGCGGGCGAGAGCCCAGAGATACCCCTTCTTTACTTTGCTTCTGACAGGATCATGGCCAGGGGCCGTGGTCTCGTCCCTGAAGAGCTTGGTGGGCTATTTTGAGATTCGTCTGCTGGGCGGCATAAACCGCGGTCGTTTCATAGGCGGCTTTGCCCACCCATGCCGCCAACATGGTGCAGCCCAGTTCGACGCCCAGTCGTGCATAGATTCGCACCTGCCGATGATGCGGCAGATTGAGCACAACTCCCGGGAAGCGACCAGCAACGTAATTCTCACGGCGTCGGTGATGAAAAACGGGGGCACGCCTTTGAAAATATCCTGCACGCCCCAGATGATGGTGAAGATCATCACGTCAATTTCGCCGTTTCCAGCAGTGCCGATTTCAGCTCGGCCCACTTCATGTCCTTCAGGACGGCCATGCAGAACACCACAAAGGCCCCCAGCGCGCCATCCGACGCTACGCCGACAAATGATTGGGCGCATGTTTCAATACCATGGCACGCTACTTGCGGTCGCTTCAGGTTCCAAAGTCTCAGAGACAATCAGTGCCTTCAGATCATCAGGCCAACGCAGATGTTCGCGCCGACCCGTTACAAATCAGAAGTATGTAAATACCTCAGTAGGGGTATCCTTGAAGCATCCCTGTGAGAAATTCCATCGCCGCAGTTACTCGCCGATCAAATGATCAGACGGTAGGTGGAGCCAACGCGCCGCTTACCGTCCCGCCTTGGCCCGGCGCAGCAACAGAAGCAGCCGATTGAAACTGCTGGTGATTCCTTCCGGATCTTCGCGGCCGAAAAAACCGTCCAGTTCCGGCCACAGTTTCACAGCCTTGTCCAGCACCGCGTCATTACCCTCAGCATAGAGACCGGCCCTGATCATCACTTCCGACTGTTCATAAGCGCCCAAGAATTTGCGCACATCCTGGATTGCCGTGTTTTCATCGGCAGTGGCCGCAGCAGGCAGACTGCGGGAGACTGAGCGTGAGACGTCAATCGCCGGGAACCTGCCGCGTTCGGCGATTTCCCGGTTCAATACAATATGACCGTCCAGAACACCGCGAAGAATATCTGCAATCGGCTCATCCATGTCGGAACCGGCCACCAGGACGCTGAACACAGCAGTGATATCACCCTGCCCGTCTGCACCAGGGCCAGCCCGCTCGCACAGGCCGGTGATCAGCGGTGTTACCGATGGAGGGTATCCGCGCAAGGCAGGTGCTTCGCCCGAAGCGGCTGAAATCTCCCGGTGCGCCTCGGCGAAACGGGTAACCGAGTCGGCTAGGAACAGCACATTCTTACCCTGATCGCGAAAATGCTCGGCAACTGTCATGGCGGCCCAGGCGCAACGGCGCCGGACCAGCGCGGACTGATCGGACGTGGCAGCCACCACAACCGCCCGGCGCATGCCATCGGGTCCCAGAACCTGTTCGACAAAGTGATTCACCTCCCGGCCGCGTTCCCCGATCAACGCCATGACCACCACATCCGCTTCCATGCTTTGGGCCAGTTTTGCCAACAGAGACGATTTTCCGACGCCGGAGCCCGCAAAAAGACCCACCCTTTGGCCGCGCACAATTGGGAGAATCGTGTTCAATACCGCCTGCCCGGTCGCCAAACGCTCTCCCATCGGCCGCCTGCCGGCGGCTTTGGGCGGGGACGCCATCAGATCCCGCGGCGCGGATCCCGGCAGCAAGGGGCGGCCATCCAGCGGCTCCCCAAAAGGATCAATCACCCTGCCAATCCAGTGATCGCTGGGCAAAAACTCAGGCGAGGGGTGCAGCACCACCGGGTCACCGACAGCAGCGCCATCAGGCGCCCTATCAGGCAACATGCTGATATTATTTCCATTAATCTTCAGCACTTCGCCATGCAACTCGTCCTGCGGGCCGCGCCGCAGCACCAGCCGGTCACCGATCCGCGCGGCAGAAGCCAACCCGCTGACTTCGATTTCCCCGCCAGAGATCGCGGTAACCCTGCCCATCTGTGTTGCCAGGCGTTTTCCGGCTATTTGACGGGTCAGTGCTTGCAGCTCTGCTTTCATTGCAGCGGCCTCCATTGATGTCCTGAAAACAATTTCTAAAGGAATCGGGGTTAAGCCTTGATTGAAATCGATCAAGGGAGAAGCCCTGGTGTTCACAGAACTGAACGTATTCAAAATTTCTCACGCCATGGCAGTTCATGCCGGGACGCGCCAGGCATTGGTGTCCCAGAACATCGCCAACGCCGATACGCCTGGTTACCACGCCAAGGACATCAAGCCATTCAAGGAAGTCTTTGCAGCCGGGGCCCGCCCGAGCAGCATGATCGCAACCCGCGGCAGCCATCTGAACGGCACCGCCGGCAACGGCATGGACTGGGCCGTCACTTCAAGCGAGGACGGCAGCGATCCCAATGACAACTCAGTGTCTGTCGAAACCGAACTTCTGAAAGGCGTTGAAGTTTCCCGGCAGCACAAGCGGGCCTTGGCCATCTACAAATCCTCGATGAATGTCCTGCGCGCAAGCCTTGGCAAAACCTAAGGGAGGATGAGAGATGAGTGAATTTTCAAGAGCCCTTTCCGTCACTGCCAGCGGTCTCAAGGCGCAAGCCTCGCGTCTGCGCCACGTGTCGGAAAACATCTCCAACGCTGACACTCCGGGCTACCGGCGCAAAACGGTGCCGTTTGAAGCGGTGCGCGAACTGCAAACCGATGTGGAGCATGTGCGCACCGGCCGGGTCACGCTGGACCGCAGCGATCTGGAAGAAGTCTACGACCCTTCGCATCCGATGGCCGATGAAAGCGGGCATTACGACGGCTCCAATGTCGATCTGATGATCGAGATCGCCGACGCCCGTGAAGCCCAGCGAAGCTATGAAGCCAACCTGAAGATGTTCGAGCAGACACGGACAATGTCCGCATCACTCATGGACCTATTGAGACGTTAACCAAAACATTTGGAGATCCAGAATGGATATTCGCAGTCTTTCCGCGGCAACCGGCTATGCCGCTGCCCGTCCCGCCACCAAAGCCGATCCCGAATATGCGGGCTCTGGCGCAGGCCCCCGCCTGAAAGAGAGCTTTGAGAATTTCGCGGCGACTTTGCAGCAAAGTGAACAGGTCTCAATGCAGGCGATGACCTCAAACGCCGATCCGCACGCTTTGGTGCAGGCCCTGGCGCAGACCGAACTGGCAGTCGAAACTGCGGTTACCGTGCGCAACAAGGTCGTCGAAGCTTACCAGGAAATCCTGAGGATGCCGGTCTAAGCCATGATGAGCGAAAGCCTCTTCTATGACACGCTGCGCCAAGCGCTGTGGGCCGCCGTCACCATGTCGACGCCGATCCTGGTTGTTGCACTGGTTGTCGGTCTGGCCATCGGTCTGTTTCAGGCTCTGACGTCGGTGCAGGAAATGACCCTGACCTTCGTGCCCAAACTGACAGCGATCCTGGTCGTGTTCTGGATGACAATGGGCTTCATGACACAAACGCTGGTGGCCTTCTTCCACGGCCACGTTGTTCCGATGATTGCCGGAGGTTCGTAATGGAAAATGCAGGCTACGCAACCCTTTCACGCCAAACGGGCCTGATGCGGGAGATGCGCGTCATTGCCAACAATATCGCGAACTCGGCCACTACCGGCTACCGCCAGGAGGGCCTGATCTTTTCGGAATTTGTGCAGTCCTCGCCCGGCCAGCAGTCGCTGTCAATGTCGCGCGCGAATATCTTCAATACCTCGATGGAGCAGGGTCAGCTGACCAAAACCGGCGGCTCGTTTGACTTTGCAATCGAGGGCGACGCCTTCTTTATGGTGGAAACGCCGCAAGGCGAAAGGTTGACCCGTTCAGGTGCCTTCTCCCCCAATGCTGATGGCGATCTGGTGACCATGGATGGATACCGGGTGCTGGATGCCGGCCGCGCGCCGGTCTTTGTTCCGCCGGATGCCGGCAAGATCGAAGTCGGGGCGGATGGTTCGCTCAGTGCAAACGGGCGGCTGCTGGGGCAGCTTGGCCTATTCAAGCCGATGGAGCAGCACACGCTGGTGCGCGAGGACGGAGTGATGTTCCGCGTCGACGGCGAGATTGAGGACAGTTTTGATGCGAAAGTGCTGCAAGGCTTTCTCGAAGGCTCCAACGTGAATGCGATTTCCGAAGTGACCCGGATGATCGAAGTCCAGCGCGCCTATGAAATGGGCCAAAGCTTTCTGCAGGCGGAAGACGAACGCATCCGCAATGCCATCAAAAACCTGATCAAGACCTAGGAGAATCCAGATGCGTGCCTTGAAAATCGCAGCGACCGGCATGAGCGCTCAGCAATTGCGGGTGGAGACTATCTCCAACAACCTCGCCAATATGAACACCACAGCCTACAACGCCCGGCGCGCCGAGTTTGCCGATCTGCACTACCAGCAGATCTCGCGGGCCGGCAGTGTCAACGCATCGGATGGCACGGTGCTGCCGACCGGCGTGCAGGTTGGCCTGGGTGTGCGCCCCGCCGCCGTCTCGGTGCATTTGTCGCAAGGCGCGCTGCAGCAGACCAACAATGATCTGGATCTCGCCATCGACGGCAAGGGCTATCTTGAGGTCACATTGCCGTCCGGCCAGACCGCCTATACCCGCGACGGCGCATTGAAACGCTCAGCCGAAGGGCTGATCGTGACGTCGGACGGTTTTGCAGTTTCTCCCGAAGTCACCATTCCTGATGATGCTGTCAGTATCTCGATCAACGCTGAGGGCGAAGTCTACGGGTACTTTGATGAAACCTCGGCAGGCCAGTTGTTGGGCCAGTTCACTCTGGCGGGCTTCACCAACCCCAAAGGCCTTGAGGCGATCGGCAGCAACCTGTTCACCGAAACAGAGGCCTCTGGTGCTGCCACTGTATCTACGGCCGGCGAAGACGGGCTTGGCACCCTGCGCCAGGGATATCTGGAGGCCAGTTCCGTGGATGCGGTGCGCGAGGTCACCGAGCTGATCGAAGCCCAGCGGGGCTATGAAATGAATGCCAAGGTCATCTCGGCTGTCGACCAGATGATGGGCGCAACAACACAGGTGCGCTGATGAAACTTGCTCTTGCCTGTCTGACCGCAGCGGCGCTTAGCGCACCGCCCGCCTGGGCGGAATATCTGATCCCGCTGCGTACGATACGCGCAAAGGCGATCGTCAATGCCGAGGACCTGGCTCTGAAAAAAGGCGAAATCCTTGGTGCACTGTCGGACCCGGCTGCGGTTGTCGGTCAGGAGGCGCGCGTCGCACTATACGCAGGTCGGCCGTTGCGGGCTGGCGATATCGGCCCGCCGGCCATCATTGAACGCAATGACCTGGTCACTTTGACCTTCCGCCAGGGTGTCCTGACCATAGCGGCCGAAGGCCGCGCCTTGGGGCGCGGCGCTGCTGGCGAGGCCGTCCGGGTCATGAATCTTAATTCCCGCACCACCGTAACCGGGCGGATCGCGGCAGACGGTTCCGTTGAGGTAAACTGATGAAAAAGAAACTTTCCCCCGTCAAACCGCTGCTGTTCGGGCTCGCCCTGCTGGGTGCCTGCGGCCGGATGGATCATATGGGCAAACCGCCCTCTTTCACCCCGTCCAATGAAAGCTCTGAACATGTTGCAATGCTGTACCAGGGATTGCCTGCACAGACACAGAACCGGCGCACCGTTGATGGCGCATCCCTGTGGAGCGGCTCGCAGCAATCACTGCTGGGCGACCGCCGCGCGATCAAGCGCGGCGATATCCTGACGGTGGTGATCGAGATCGATGAAGAGGCCGAAATTTCCAACGATACCCAGCGCTCACGCTCGGGGGCTGAAAGCCTGAACATGCCGCATCTCCTTGGCCTGCCCCAGCGTCTGGACAGAAAACTGCCGGAAGGTGCCACCTCCGCCGACGCCGTGGAACTGGGCAGTTCCAGTTCTGCCGGCGGCAAAGGATCCGTCAAACGCAGCGAAAAGCTGGAATTGCGAGTTGCGGCGACTGTTGTCGACGTTCTGCCCAACGGCGTGCTGGCGATCAGCGGCACCCAGGAACTGAGGGTGAATTTCGAGCTGCGCGAGCTCTTGGTGACCGGCTATGTCCGGCCGCAAGACATCAGCCGCCAGAACGAGATCACTTATGACAAGATCGCTTCGGCCCGTGTGTCCTATGGCGGCCGTGGCCAAATCACTGACGTTCAGCAGCCGCGCTACGGCCAGCAGCTGCTCGACGCCATTCTGCCGTTCTGAGGGTTGCCATGCTGTCTAAACTCCTTCCAGTCATCCTGCTGATCATCGGGACCGGAGGCGGCATTGGCGCCGGCATCATGCTGGCGCCTCCGCCTGAAGAAAATCAAGCCGCTGCCGGCGGCGAGGCCGAACCAGCCCCGGAAGAGGCCGCAGAGGAAACCGCTGAAGAAAGCGAAGAAAACCAGCGCGAATACATCAAAGTCGGCGACCAGTTTGTTGTGCCGATTGTGGAGCGCGACCAGATGACATCCCTGGTGGTGATCTCTCTCAGCCTTGAGGTAAAGAAAGGTATTGCGGAAAAAGTGCATTCCTACGCGCCCAAGTTGCGGGATGTTTTTCTGCAAGTTCTCTTCGACCACGCCAATATGGGCGGTTTCCGCGGGGCGTTTACCCGCTCAGATGTCTTGGAACCCCTGCGCACGGCGCTGCGCGAGGCGGCACAGAAACATATCGGCAAAGGCGTCTATGACGTTTTGATCATGGAAATATCACGGCAGGACGTCTGACCGGCGAGCAGCCCATCAAACATGTAAAAGGCCGGTTCCGCTAAGGACCGGCCTTTTTGCTTTACGCCATACTCAAGGTATTTCAGCAGTCCAACAGCCGGTCCATGAAGGCTTTTGCCTGCTCAGCTTTGTGCCGCTTGCGTTCAGAGGCCGCCATGGTTTCCACCGCGTGTTTGCGCCCAAAGGCTTTGCGCAGCTGATCCATCATCCGCAGCTTTTGTGCCGTTGCCTGCGCCAGCTCCAGGTTCAATTGGCGCCGGGTGCGGGTATGCCAGCCTTGCCACAACAGATCTGCCCCCAAAGCCTTCATCGTGTGATCGCTGTCTGCCGGTTCCCGGGCGGCCTGCACTTGGCTGTTCAGTTTGGCCAACTGGCCGCGAAGCTGCGCCTCCCGGGCCAGAGCCGGCTGTATTTTCGCATGCTCCTGCATATACTGCGCTGCAGTCACTGCCGCCATCTGATCCAGCATCTTCTGCTTCATGTGATCTTTCCTTTAGCACGCTTGCGCATCTCTTCGGCAAACCGGATGGCCGCCGCCACCGGTGCATAATGCTCTTCCAGAATTTCGCCGCCGATCTCAATCGTGGCATGCAATGCCCGCGCTGTTGGCGGATCACTGTGAATCGGAACGCCGTTTTCATTGGCAACACGCCGGATCGCCGCGGCCACTTCATCAACCCCTTTGGCAACGCAGACAGGCGCGGAACCCTTCTCACGGCTCCATTGCAGGGCCACCGCATAGTGAGTCGGGTTGACAACCACGACGTCGGCTTTGGGCACATCGGCCATCATTTGCCCCATCGCGATCTGCTGGCCGCGCTGACGGCGCTGGCCTTTCATATGGGGATCGCCTTCGGACTCCTTCATTTCGTCCTGGATCTCCTTCCGGGACATCATGTTTTTGCGGTGGTGTTCCGCATGTTGAAAAGCCGCATCCACAATACCGATCGTTATCGCGATGAGCAGCGCCAAAAACAAAAACTCCATCGCCAGCTGCGACAGCATCAAGACAACAGACTGCGGGCCAGTGCCGGACGAAGCGATCATGTCCGGAAGCCGGTAAGACAGGTAGACGCCCAGGCAGATCGAATAGAGCACCAGCTTCACAAAACTTTTGAAAAACTCGAACAGCCCGGATCTGCCAAATTTGTTCTTGGCCCCCGAGATGAGAGAAATACGAGACAGCTTCGGCTCCAGCTTACTGGGCGCAAAAACCAGCGCACGCTGTCCGACAATCGACAACAGAACCAATGCAAAGGGAACCAGAAACCATGGCAGAGCAGGGCGGACGGCACTTTCGATGAAGCCCCCCACGGGGGCCGCAGCCGGCCCTTCAAAAAACAGCGGGGCCAGCTTGTCCGGCTGGTCCAGAAAGGCCATCAGAGCAGTGCCTATCCCCTCAACGCTGCTGCTTCCGGCAGTGTAGACTGCGATGATCAGACCCAGATAGGCTGCGGCGACGGACAGATCCGTTGACTTGGCAACTTCGCCTTTCTCCCGGGCCTTGCGGAGTTTCTGTTCCGTCGGCTCGAATGACTTGTCTGAATCGTCGTCCTGGCCGCTCATGGCATTCCGCCTCCAGGATTCGACATAAACGTCATCAGAGCCCTGGACCAAACATCCAGGATCATCGGACTGCCGACCATCAGGATAAACAGGCCGCCGAAGGTAATCGCCGGCGCGCCGACCATGGCCACCATCAGCTGCGGCATAGCCCGGTTAATCACGCCCAGCGCCAAGTTGTAGATCACCGCTGTAATGACAAAAGGCGCCGCTAGCGTGAACGCCAGCGAAAAGCTTTGCGAAACCCGGTACACCCCCCATTCCGCCAAGCCGGAAGCCGCGGGAAACTGACCAGCAGGAAACAGCTGGTAAGAGCCAATGAGCAGTTCCGCCGCCCGGATATGCAGACCCATCATGACAGCAAGGGTCACACCGGAAATCATCAGAACGGCCCCCAGAGCCGGCATTGGCTCTGCGCCGATGCCGCCCAGAACCTGTGACAACGACGTGCTTTGCGCCGCCATTGTACCGGCCGTCTGCAATGCCAATACAAAGATCCGGACACCAATCCCCAGTGCCAGGCCAATGATCGCTTCGGCAACAGCAATCCGGGCAAATTCTATCGCACCATCCGGCTCAGGAAGGGCCGGAAGTGCAGGCGCCACCACAAAAGTAAAGGCCGCAGCAACTGCAAGTTTGACCCGGGTGGGGACATACAGCTCACCCACCGCGGGCAGCACCGATACCATGGCCGACACCCGCAGAAATACGATTGCAGCATGCCAGAACCCTGCCCCCAGCAGCGCTATAAGCTCTGGCGGCAGAAAGTTCAGGTTCATGCTTGCACCATTCCAACCAGGGCAGGCCGCGCCTCAAGGCCGATTTCTTCGAACGATAGAACCGGGTTGCTGATACCCCGTGATTTCAAAATGGTCTTCAGGTAACGGCGGCGGCGGGTCGAGGTCACAACCGCCGCAAACACACCTTGGTCGGTGATTGCCGACAGCTTCTCGGTCAGCCCATCCGCAAGCATATTGAACAAGTCGGGCGGCAAGGCAATGTCCAACCCGGCACCTTGCGCATCCACTTGATACGTTGAGAATTTGTCTTCCCATTCCGGTGCCAGCTGGATCAAAGGAATGGTCCCGTCCTCGCGTTTCATCTCGGCCACCAGCTGGAACCCCAGCCGCTGGCGCACATGTTCACAGATCAGCTCGGGCTGGGTGATGTGTTGCCGGGCTTCGGCAATCGATTCCAAGATCAGCGGCATATTGCGGATGGAAACCCGCTCCTCCAGCAGCAGACGCAACACCGAGTGAAGTGTATCCATCGGAACCTTGTCCGGCACCAGCGCATCCAGCAGCTTGCGGTTCGCTTCGGACCGGAAGTTATCGGAAAGCTGCGTCATCTCATCCAACAGGCGACGCAGCGATTTGAGTGTCAGCAAGCGGGAGAAATTCTGTTTGATGATCTCCAGCAGATGGGTTGCCAGGATTTCCGGCGGTGTGACCACAGTAGCCCCGGCCAGGGCGGCCTGTTCCTGCGACTTGGCTGAGATCCAGCGGGCCGGCGCGCCGTAGACCGGCTCAGTCACATCAGTGCCGGGTGGCAACGCGTCATGATTGTCCGGCATCAAGGCCAGAACCATGTCGGGATGCAAAGTGCCGCGCACCTGCTCAACCCCCTGCACTTTGACCACATAGGTGCCTCTTTCCAGCTCATGCTGATCTGTCAGCCGGATTTCCGGCAGGATCAGACCAAAGGTGGTGGCAATATGGGACCGCATGTTGGCAATGCGGGCATCAAGCCCGGTGCCGGCATCAAGTACCATGCTGACCAGATCCGGTGAAAACTCCAGATGCAGATCATCCAGATCCAGTATATCTCCGAGCGGCCGGCTTGCAGTAGGATCTGCGGCCTCTTCAATCTTTTCCTCGATCTCCGCCTCTGCATCATCCTGCTTCTTCTTTGCCATCCGGAAAGCCGCGTAGCCCAGCACACTGCCACCGGTCACAAAGGGCAGAAATGGCAGACCGGGAACCAGTGCAAACAGGACCATCAGCACCGCGACAGTAGTCAGCGCAGCGGGATGGCGGCCGAATTGCTCGAACAGGGCGGTATCGGTGGCACCGGTGGTGCCACCGCGAGCCAGCAGCAGCGCCGCTGCAATGGAAATGATCACAGATGGGATCTGCGACACCAGACCGTCGCCCACAGTCAGAATGGCATAGGTTTCAAACGCGCTGCCAACAGGCATGCCATGGACCAGAACGCCCATGATCAGCCCCATGACCAAGTTCAACAAGGTGATCAAAAGCCCGGCAATGGCGTCGCCTTTGACAAATTTCGATGCACCGTCGAGCGAGCCAAAGAAAGTGGTTTCCTGCTGATCCCGCTCACGGCGTTCCTTGGCGGTCTGGTGGTCAATGGCGCCGGCTGACATGTCGGCGTCGATCGCCAGCTGTTTGCCTGGCATTCCATCCAGTGCAAAACGGGCACCCACTTCGGCCATCCTGGCGGCCCCCTTGGTGATCACCATGAAGTTGACGATCAACAAAACTCCGAACACCACTAGACCCAGGAATACGCTGCCCCCCATCACAAATTGGGCGAAACCTTCGATCACATTGCCAGCCGCGTCGGTGCCGGAATGCCCCTGGCCGATGATCAGTTTGGTGGAGGATATGTTCAGTGACAGCCGAAGCATCAGCGAGGCCAGAAGGATCGTCGGAAATGAGGAAAAATCCAACGGCCGTTCAATGAACAGGGTGATGGTGAAGATCAGGATGGCAAGCCCAAAGGAGGCCGCCAGGCCAACATCCAGCACCCAGGCCGGCATCGGCAGGATCATCATCACAATAATCGCCATAAGCGCCAGCGCCAGCAAGACGGTCGGGCTGAAAAGTTGTTCAGTGGTAAGCTTAGGCACAGTTCAGGCCCCGCAAATTGCTAGATTCAAACTTATGGAATGCCTGGATTGGTGCCCAAGGATCCAATCTGAAGCGCATGTCCGTTTTCCGGAGCTTTGTCAGCACCTGCGGTTGCCGCGCCAATAGCCGCCTGCCAGCCAACCGGTGCCGACGATCAGGCTTTGCGATGCCGGTTGCCGGCAATCGGTGCCTGTCAGTCTCAATCAAGTGAGATTTCAGAACGGAACTCGTTACAGAGCGCGCCCAGATTTCTGCGCCTATTGCGCGCAGAAACAGCCCTTTCAGGCAAAGTACTAAATAGTTTTCCGGCATTCTGCCCGTCCAAATCAGGATTCACCCGATCATCACGTTACCGGCAGCCCGTTGACAAAGTGTTATCAGCACAAACAAAGGCCGCCCTTGATCCGGGCGGCCTTTGTTTGTGTTAACATTCTGTCAGATCACTGAAAATTCTAAGGGCTTTCCAAGTCTGTGCCAACTTTGTTCAACAGATCAGCAATGCCGCCACGTGTGCCCGCACTGCTTTCAACCAAGGCCCGTGCGTGAGCCAGCGGAGACAAACCCTCTGGATCTTGCGCAGTTTCGCCAATTTGCGTGGTGACAGAAGCAACAGCACCGAATTGCGCGTCATCTCCAGTCTCCATCGCTTCGATGGCGCCCAGGTTTTCGGAATGCCAGAACCCGCGGGCGGCTGCGTTGGCCTCATCTTCGGCAAGAAGATACTCACCGGCCCGGTCATATTCACCATTGCGCCACAAGGCTGCCGCTCGCATTTTGTTGGCTTCGGAACTTTCCAGCCCCATCAGCTCGACAAGGGCCCGATGCGGCTTGTCCAGCTCCAATGCGGCCTCGGCCATCATCAGGCGGCGAGCTTCGTTTTCCGGCTCCAGCGCAAGCTTGGTGAGCAGGCCCTGTGCTTGTTCGGCAAATCCAAGGTCCAGCAGCCTGCGGGCAACGGCCGGAGCTACCGATGCGGCTTCAGCCGCGCTGGCCTGACCAGAGAAAACCAGTGAGTACTGCAAAAATGTCACGTCATCTGCACGTTCTGCCAACAGCAGCATCAACGGCTCCAGCGCTGCCGACCGGGCATTCGGGCCGTCCTGCTCAGACAGGCTGTTCAGTTCTTGAAAAGCATCCTGAAACTGCCCCATCAGGGCCAGAGAAGCGACCTGCGCCTGACGCAACTCTGCTCCCAGCTCGGTTTCGCGGTTTTCAAGTTCGTAAGAGGCAATCAAATCCGGCACGTCAGGAGACAGCGCCTTGCGCTCCTTGACGCTAAGAGCAACCAGATCGATCAGTGCGGCCGGTGCATTGCCGTTCCGTTCTGCAACCTCGCTGGTCAGCTCTTCGGCCACCTTTTCGGTATCGCCTGCCAATTCGGCAATCGCCGCCTCAGCAAGGTTGATTTCCGGAACGTCCTCAACCCCGGTCCGGTCAACCGCTCTCAGCACTGCCTCGGCGATATGGTTATCTCCGGCTTCGGCAAACATCTTGCTGATCCGAGGCCCCAAGTGCACCCGCAGGTGAGTCGGCATTTTGGAAAACGCTTGCTGAATGGCGTCGGTGTTGGCGCTCTTCTTGACCAGACCATCCGCCAAAGCGCCCCACAGGGCACTGTCGCCTTCGCAGCCTTGCTGTCCTGAGAACGGGTGATTAACCGGCAGAACTGCTCCATCCATCAGCATCGCCATTGCATCAAGATAGGCTATATCCGGCGCATCCTGATTTTCTGGAGGGAGAATAGTCAAAATGGAGCGAGCTTCGGCGCCAAAGCCGAAATAGAGATACATCCGTGCGAGTGCAAATACACTCGCTGGATTCACATCATCAAATTCCCGGACCAATGCGCTGCGCACCGGTGCCAGCTGATCCGCAAACGGGCTTTCATTGCCCCAGGAATGAATGGCAACATCACGGTTTTGCAAACAATGCTCTGCTTCTCCGCTGCCACCAGTCAGGGCAGCCTTCAGCCCGGTTTCGCGATCGATTGCAGAGGTCACGGAAATGTGGTCCAAAGGGTTCAACGGCCTGTCTGTACGGCCCAGAGGATCCAATACAGCAGCGCTATCGGCATCAGGAAGCCCATTTGCCGCAACACTCAAAAGTCCTTGATTTGCAGCCCGTCCGATTTGTTGCAGCAACCGTTGCTCGGAATCTTGGACCGCGGCCGCGCGCTCAGTTTCTTCCAGGTTGAGCAGCACTCTGGTCTCAGGGAGTCCGGAAGCCGCATTGGCGTCAGCGTTTTCTGTCTGATCCGGAAAGCTGTTGCCATCCAACGGCAAGACGACTTCTACAGCTTCTTCTTGCTGTTTGGTTGCACTCAGTTCCGGTGCTTCTTCAGCGTCCTGCGGCCGGATTGTTTGCGCCGGATCCGCTCGCCCCGCAACAGCCGCTGCCAATTCCAGAGCCATCCGCGCGTCAGCTGCGGCCGATTGAGAGAAACTGAACCTGTACCCGCTCTGTGTGGCCTGCGGAGTGAGTGGCAGAATACTGCTGGTAGCAGAATACTGCCGCTGTGTTTCCGGTTTACCCCCATCACGTATATCAAGCACCAAGTAGCCATTCTTCTGAACATAAGACGTGACCGTGCAGTCACAGCCTAGCTGCAATCGAAGCGGCTGACCTGGCCCGTTCTGCACGAGTGATTGCAACCGGGTGCGAGGGATCAGGTTGAAGACACGTGAAGTATCGAAAACTGCCTGTGGCGCGTCAATGTTCACTGTCGCCGTCGTGCCGCTTTGAGCCAGCGACCAGTCCGCGCCATCCGGCAGGCGCATCACCAGGCGGGTGAAACCGTTGTGCTCTCCTGACCGGGTCACAATTGTCTGCGCCTGGACAGCTCCTGCCGTCAGAAGCGCGACTGCAGTGGCAAGTGCTCGCCAAATCATGCTGCGTCCTGTTTCACCGATTTGAGGGCTTCTTCAAGTTCAGCGAAGCCGGGACGGAAATGCGAAGGTGTGTTCTGGCGCCCGACTTCGATGCATATTGCTGCTGCATGGTTGTGCAGATTGGCCACCAGAACCTCACGGATAAGCTGATAAAAATGCGCGTCTTCCTCGGTTACCGCTTTTACCTTGGTCGCAAAGGGACCCACGAGGCCATAAGCCAGGAACACGCCAAGAAAGGTACCGACCAGAGCGCCGCCAATCAGTTTACCCAGAACTTCCGGGGGTTGATCAATAGAGCCCATAGTTTTGATGATACCAAGCACCGCCGCAACAATTCCCAGCGCCGGCAGCCCGTCTGCCAGGGTTTGCAAAGCATGGCTGGAGTGCATTGCATGGTGCAGGTTGGCCTCCATGCGCTTTTCCAGAACTTCTTCCACCTGATGCGGATCGTCATAGTTCATCGAGGCCGACCGCATGGTGTCGCAAATCAGGTTCACCGTTTCCTTGTCTGCCAGAATCTTGGGGTATTTATTGAAGACAGAGGAGTTTTCGGGGTCTTCAATGTGTTGCTCCACTTCAACCGGATTCGCCCGCGCGATCCGGATCAGAGCAAACAGAAGGCACAGCAGGTCGCGGTAGTCGTCCGGTTTCCACTTAGGGCCCTTGAACACCTTACCGACGTCCTTCAACGTATGCTTGATGCCGCCCATATCGTTGCCGATCAGAAAAGCACCGGCTCCGGCACCACCGATCATCATCAACTCAAAGGGCATGGCCTTAATAATGATCGCCATCTTGCCGCCGGCCAGGAGATAGCCGCCGAACACCATGACAAAGATCACAACTATGCCTACAATCCCGATCATGGGTCCACTCCGAATTCCATTGGTTTTTATTAGCTTAGGCGAGTCTTCCTAAGGAAAGACTAAGCGGCGGCGGCCGAATTACTCCTTCGGCACTGCTCCGTTGCGGCCAGCCAGAACAACGCTGATAGTATAGGCGGCTTCCGGGCTCAGCCCTGCCATGATTCCCGCCGCAGCCTCGGGCTGCATCCGGGCGAGGAAACCAGCCGCAAAGGCAGGATCCATTTCCTCAAACAAAGCAGCGGCCTCTTTGGGTTTCATCTGTTCATAGACCGACGTAAGACGCGTCACATCCGCTTCGGTCGCACCATCCGCCAACGCGAGCGTTGCCCGTAAATTCTCTTCGGCCTGCTCCAGCGAAGCCAGTTTCTTGTCGATTGCCTGATCAGCAATTTCCAGGGCTTTCATCCGGTCCTGAATTTCCGCTTCACGAGCGGCCAGAGCCTGTTCCCGCTCCTTAAAGGCTGCCAGCATTGTTTGCAGCTCTGCAGATGTGGGCATCGATTCGCGCTGCGGCTCCCCCTTGTGAGGCTGCGCATCGCCGCCGGGTTCCTGCAGGCTGGCCACTTCACGGGCAATTGCGGGCCCCGCTTCAAGAGCCAGCCGGACCGCAGCGGATCCCATCAGCAGCACCGCCAGCATCATCAAGGTGCCGCTGCGCCGGAACCGCTTGGTTTTCTTTGCTGCTTTTGCCATTACGCCACCCGATTCTGGCTGCGGTTATGCCGGACGAACATCAAGCCGGAAGGCTTTGCCTCGTCCTGTTCTTCAGCAGACGGCTGCGAATCGGCCTCGTATGCGGCCGCCATCGCGTCGTCCTCGGCCGAAGGTCTAGCTGCCGGAGCCGCAGTTCCGGCCTCGGGGATGTCATGCATGGATGCCATCATCAGTTCCAGCCGCTGAGCCACTGTTTCGGCCCGGCCCGTCAGTTGCTGCAGCGCCTTGCTGGAGCCGTCGGACACCTGTTGCGCCGATTGCAGTGACTTGTTCAGATCATCGACCTGGGCAGACAGGACGGCAACTGCACCGCCCACACCTTTTTCCAAATCATTGAACCGCTTCAGCCTGCGCGACAGTACCAGACAATAGAATCCGGCACCCAGCGCACCGGCCGCAAGCAGGATATCAGCAATAATTTCCATCCTGTCCTCCTAATTCAGTACGAAATCCATAATCAGCAGATCACGCACCCGGCCCTGGCCGGTTGCAATATTGATCCGCCGCAGCATCTGCGCCCTCAGTTTCGGCAGCGCCATCGGATCAGTCAGATCCTCTAGCTCCAGTGCTCTCAGGTAGCTGTTAAGGACATCGATAACCCGCGGGAGGATTTTCTCGACCTCGGCTTGGTGAGCCAGATCGACCTCAAGTTGCGCGCGGAACCGCAAATGCTTGATACCGCTGGCTTTACGCAGGGTAATCACAATCGGGTCCATTTCGATAAAGGCAAGATTGGCGATATCCTCCGCCGTCTCACCACTGTCCACGCCTTCTGGCGCCTCTTCGGCCGCATGCGCCGGTTCTGGCGCTGCTTTTTGACCAAAGGGAAGAAGGCCTGACTGTACGGCGAAGAAACCTCCGCCGCCGCCAGCCAATGCCAGCACCACCCCGATAATCAGGGGCAGTTTGCTTTTCTTGGCCGGGGCTTCTGCTTGTGTGTCTACTGCAGCGTCTGTCATGGCTATCCCTAAAACGTCGTGCAGCATCTTCATAACCTGCGAGGAACTAACCGAATGTTAAGGCCGATCCGTCAAAAGGGTTGCACGCCGGAGAGAACGCCGGTGCGACGGAGGTTAATGTGCAGCAGATCAAGAATGTCTGGGCTGAAATGGACATGCGAAAGCGTCTGATAGCCGTGGGTGCCACGGTAATCATGATTCTCAGCGTGATCGCGATGTCCCATGTGGCAAGCAAGCCAACAATGACACTGCTCTATGCCGGGCTGGAAAGCGGCTCGGCCGGAGATGTGGTGCGGGCGCTGGAACAGCGCGGTGCCCAATATGAAGTGCGTGGCAGCTCAATCTACGTGCCGTCAACGCAGCGTGACGAATTTCGGATGACACTGGCCAGCGAAGGCCTGCCCGCCAATGGCGGCAAAGGGTACGAGCTGCTCGATTCGCTCAGTGGCTTTGGCACCACCTCGCAGATGTTTGACGCCGCTTATTGGCGCGCAAAGGAAGGCGAGCTGGCCCGCACTATTGTTGGCAGCCCGCATGTAAGCCAGGCACGGGTGCATATCGCCAATGCCGGCTCGAATCCCTTTCAGCGCACCGTAGAACCCACCGCGTCGGTTTCAGTCGTACCGATGGGATCCCCGGTAACACCTGCGCAAGCAAATGCGATCCGCTTCCTCATTTCGTCTGCGGTGACCGGCCTTGCCGTTGAAAACGTTGCAGTGATTGATGCCAACGGCGCGTTGATCGGGTCTTCGGATGCCACTGCAGCCGCCGGTGCCGGAACCGATGACCGGTCCCAAACGCTGCGCGAACGTGTCATCCGATTGGTTGAGGCACGCGTCGGCCAGGGCAATGCAGTGGTGGAAGTGAGTGTCGCGACCGTCACCGACACCGAATCAATCCGGGAAAAGCGGGTGGACCCGAAAAGCCGTGTCGCCGTCAGCACCGACGTCGAGGAACGCGCCGACTCCTCTACCAACCAATCCGGAGAGGTCACGGTTGCCTCCAATATTCCCGACGGTGACGCGGCCTCTGGCCAAGGGTCAAAAGCCAATACCAGCGCCACCCGGGAGCGAATCAATTATGAAATTTCGGAAACCGAGAAAGAGATCCTCCGCGGTCCCGGGGCTATCAAGCGCCTGACTGTTGCAGTGCTGGTCAATGGCTCTGCGGTGACAAATGACGCAGGTGAAACTGTCTTCCAGCCCCGGCCGGAAGACGAATTGGCCGCCTTGCGGGAGTTGATTTCCGCCGCTGTCGGTTTTGACGCGGACCGCGGGGATGTGATTACGCTCAAGTCCATGGAGTTGCCGACAGTGGAACCGCAGGGGTCCGTGGCCACCGCAGGGTTCATGGACAACCTCTACTTTGACGCAATGTCGCTGATCCAGCTTGCGGCTCTGGCCCTGGTCAGCCTGATCCTGGGCCTGTTCGTCGTACGCCCGATCCTGTCGAATCAGGCAGCTCCGGTGGCGGCGCTGACTGGTCCGGATGGTGGCGGGCTGCCTGGGCTGCCAGGTGTTGGCGGCGACGGCTTCATGACTGCGCCTGAACTTGGTTCGGGACTCGCACTAGAGGGTGAAATTGAAAACAACGAAACCGGACAGTTCGAACCCTTGGGCGACCTGCCGGCAATGGGTACTGGCGGCGACATGATGGGGGCGGCCGGTTTTCCGGCACTGGGCGGCAGCATGGATGATCCGGTCGACCGTCTGCGCAACTTGATTGGCGAGCGGCAGGAAGAAACCGTCCAGATCCTGCGCGGCTGGCTGGAAGAAAACAAGGAGCAAGCCTGATGACGATTGCACATTTGCTCGAAGACTTCGCAATGAACACCTCGGCAGAGCCTGCCCTGCCCGCAGTTTCCGAGGAACTCATAGAAGAGCAGCGGCTGGCTTCCTTTGAGAACGGCTACAGCGCCGGGTGGGATGATGCCGTAACGGCCAAAGACCAGGAAAGCAGCCGGATTTCGACCGAGCTGGCCAATTCTCTGGAAGATCTCAGTTTCACTTATCACGAAGCCCAAAGTCAGCTGCTGGATTCGCTGGACCCGATGTTCAAGGTGCTGACCAGTGCAGTGCTGCCAGATGCCATGGCTGCCTCTTTCGGGCATCATATCGTCGATCAGCTTGCTGATATGGCCAAAGGCCAGACCGACCAGCCGATGCAGATCGTGGTCGCTCCCGGGGAGGCGGCACCAGTGCGCAGCCTGTTGCCGGACAATTTCTCCGTTCCGGTCACAGTGCAGGAAGACAGTGTGCTGTCTCCCGGACAAGCCTATCTGCGCATTGGCAGCACCGAATGCGAAATCAATTGCGACGCCCTTCTAGAATCGATCCAGGACTCGATAGAGGCCTTCACCTATCACGCGAAAGAGGACAGCCAGTATGGATGATGCTGCCGACCTGAATATGAAATCCGCTGATGCAAACAATCCCTTTGTTTCGGTTCCCGTCGAAGTGGTTGTCTCTGTCGGCAAAGCCCGGCCGCTGATCCGTGACCTGGTCAGCCTTGGCGAAAATGCAATTCTCACACTGGACAAACGGGTCGAAGACCCCGTGGATCTTTACGTCGGCGACCGGCTGGTCGCCCGTGGCCAGCTCGAAGAGCTGGAGGGAGATCAGGCTGGCCAGCTGGCCGTGCGCCTGACAGAAATTGCTGATCTTCAAAGCGGTTTGGGATGACACACAAGACTATTGTGCGGGCGGCCCTGGCTGCAGCAATCCTGCTGGCCATGCCGCACACCGCCCTGGCTCAAGAACTGAGCCTTTCGCTGGCAGACGGCGAATCGATCTCCGCCCGCTCGATCCAGCTGATCCTGCTGATTACTGTGCTCAGCCTGGCTCCGGGCCTGCTGATCATGATCACCTGTTTTCCATTCCTGGTGACAGTCCTATCGATTCTGCGTCAAGGCATCGGGCTGCAGCAAGCACCGCCCAACATGCTGATCATCAGTCTGGCGCTGTTTCTGACCTATTTTGTGATGGAACCCGTCTTTACCGAGGCCTGGACCACTGGCATCAATCCGCTGCTGGAAGAAAGGCTGGAACCGGGCGTGGCCATCACCCGCAGCTTGGAGCCCTTCCGTGCCTTCATGGCGAACCGGTTGGATCCGGACACATTTTATGCAATTGCGGATCTCAGGCCGGAAACCCAGGGCATGGATCCCGTGGCCGAAGCTCCGTTATCGGCGCTAGTCCCTAGCTTCCTGCTGTCGGAAATTTCGCGCGCTTTTCAAATCGGGTTTCTCGTCTTCCTGCCATTTCTGGTCATTGATCTTGTTGTTGCTGCAGTCCTGATGTCCATGGGGATGATGATGGTGCCGCCTGCTATCGTGTCCCTGCCCTTCAAACTGGCATTTTTTGTAGTCGCAGATGGCTGGAGCCTGATCGCCACCGCTCTGGTACGCAGCTACTACCCCTGAACCCTGCCAATGGTCTGGAAAAGGTATGGGTTGTGAACTGCCCACGGCAATCAAACGCGTTCAACGCAAGCTGGAATGTCAGCCCGGTCGTGACAGGAAAATGGTAGCCGCGCGCCTGGGCGTTATTGTCGAGCTTCCGAGCAACCCGCTGACCGGATAGCGATGTGTCGATCACGCAAGCCAGGCACTCCCGGCCGAGGTCATCGATGACGCACAGAGCCCGGAAACGGCGCCCGTCTGACAGGCTGTCAGACACGAAGTCCAGCGGCCATCTTTGGTTCGCTGAATCGGCTTTTCCGCGTTGTCTATCTCCTCGCGTGGAGAACAGGCTAACGTCAAAACGCGGAAATTTTTGGGGAGCAGGTCAGACAATATGACCTAATCCAAACAATTTGCTTTGACGATTTCGAATGTCCAGCAGTTCCTTCCAAATCGTCCTGCATCTTCTGGAAAGCGTGGGACGGTTCTCAAATGCCTGAATGACAGGGCTTGCGCCAGTTTGAGGCGTACTCAATAACTCAGGTTTCGTGCGTCGATATAGC